>JACZKT010000563.1 GCA_014859905.1 Rubrivivax sp. | reverse complement strand
GTGCCGGCACGGCGATGGGTGCTGCCGGCGCTGTCGGCACTGCGGGGGGAGCCGTCTGGCAGGCGGCCAGCCAGACCAACGGGCCCGCGGCTGCCAGCCAGCGCAGCCAGCCGGGGGGGCGTGCCGCGTGGGCGCCGGGATTCATCACGGGCATTCTACGTACCCTCACCCGCGCTTCACCACGCACCCGCCGTGGTGGGGTCGGCGGCGCCGTAAAATCGGTATCCCTGGCGGGTTGCGGCATGCGCCGCCACGGTCCCGCCTTCCCATCGCGAGCCCTCCATGACCCACGTCGTTCTCGAATCGTGCATCCGCTGCAAGTACACGGACTGTGTCGATGTCTGCCCCGTCGACTGCTTTCGCGAGGGCCCCAACATGCTGGTCATCGACCCCGACGAATGCATCGACTGCGCGGTGTGCATTCCCGAATGCCCGGTCAACGCCATCCTGCCCGAGGAAGACGTGCCCAACGACCAGCTGCCCTTCATCAAGCTCAACGCCGAGCTGTCGCACCAGTGGCCGAGCATCACCAAGCGCAAGGCGCCGCCGGCCGATGCCGACGAATGGAAAGATCGCCGCGACAAGCTGGACCAGCTCGTGCGCTGAAAGAACATGCAGGTCGACGAGAACCCCGCCATCACGGCGGCGGCAGGCGGCCACGACGGCCTGATCGAAACCGACGCCGTCATCGTGGGTGCCGGCCCGGTGGGCCTGTTCCAGGTCTTCGAACTGGGCCTGCTGGAGATCAAGGCGCATGTCATCGATTCACTGGCTTATCCCGGCGGCCAGTGCATCGAGCTCTACCCCGACAAGCCCATCTACGACATCCCGGCCGTGCCGATGTGCACCGGCAAGGAACTCACCGACAACCTGCTCAAGCAGATCGAGCCCTTCGGCGCCACCTTTCACTTCGGCCACGAGGTCAGCGTGGTGCGCAAGCAGGACGACGGCCGCTTCTACGTGGAAACGTCCAGAGGCACACGCTTGCTGAGCAAGACGGTGTTCATCGCCGGCGGCGTGGGTTCGTTCCAGCCGCGCACGCTGCGCGTCGACGGCATCGAGAAGTTCCTCGACACGCAGCTCTTCTACCGCGTGAAGAGCCCGGCACAGTTCGCGGGCAGGAACCTGGTCATCATCGGCGGCGGTGACTCGGCGCTGGACTGGACTCTGAACTTCGTGCAGGACGGCCCGCACCGCGCCGAGAGCGTGATCCTCATGCACCGTCGCGACGCTTTCCGCGCGGCACCGGCCAGCGTGGCCAAGATGCGCGAGCTGTGCGAGGCCTACGAGATGCAGTTCGTGGTCGGCCAGGCCACCGGCTTCGAAGAGCAGGACGGCCGCCTGAGCAGGCTCAAGGTCACCGGCAGCGACGGCGTCACCCGTGTCGTACCCTTGGACATGCTGCTGGTGTTCTTCGGCCTCAGCCCCAAGCTCGGGCCGATCGCCGACTGGGGGCTGGGCGTCGACCGCAAGCAGCTCGTCGTCGACACCGAGAAGTTCGAGACCACGGTGCCCGGCATCTTCGCGGTCGGCGACATCAACACCTACCCGGGCAAGAAGAAGCTCATCCTGTCGGGCTTTCACGAGGCCGCGCTGGCCGCCTTCGGCGCCGCGCCCTACGTGTTCCCGGAAAAGCGCATCCTGCTGCAGTACACGACCACCAGCCCGAAGCTGCACAAGGTACTGGGCGTGGAGACGCCGGTGTTCGACTGAAGCAGCGCACCGCGCGCGCCGCAGTCAAGACAGCCCGCTCTGCGCGGGCTGTTTTGTCGAGGGCTCACGAATACGCTGGCGCGCTGGTTGATAATGCCGCCTGGTGCAGGGCCGGTTCCTGCATCACTTCGCTAGGGGTGTTGGCGCTTCCGCAAGGCAGTGTCGACTGAGAAAGTCCCTTTGAACCTGATTGAGGTAATCCTCGCGCAGGGAAGCAGTCACCAGCAGCCGCCCGCCCGGGGCCGTGCCTGCCGATATGCCCCCTGCCATCGCTCGAAAGCTCACGATGGCACACCGTTCCGTTCATCCCACTCGCAGTGCACTGGCCCTGGCGGCCTGCGCGCTCCTGCCACTGGCCGCCCAGGCCCAGGGCCAGACGACGGTCACCGTCACCGGCCGCAGCCTGGGCGGCGCCGGCGTCGCCGGTTTCGGCAACGTACCGCTGGCCAGCGCACCGCTGCAGGCCAGCCTGTTCAGCGGCCAGCAGCTCGGCGACGCCGGCGTCACGTCGATCGGCGGCCTCACCCGGCTCGACGCCAGCCTGGGCGACGCCTACAACGCCGAGGGCTACTGGAGCATCCTGTCGGCGCGCGGCTACACGCTGGACAACCGCGCCAACTACCGCCGCGACGGCCTGCCGATCAACGCCGAGACCGCGATCGCGCTCGACAACAAGGAACGGCTGGAGCTGCTCAAGGGCACCAGCGGCATCCAGGCCGGCACCAGCGCACCCGGCGGCGTGGTGGACCTCGTCGTCAAGCGACCGAACGGCACCATGCGCAGCGCACGCATCGAGGCGCGGGAGGCCGGCTCTCTGCTTGCCGCCGTCGACCTGGGGCAGCGCTTCGGCGTCGACGGCGCCTTTGGCCTGCGCCTGAACGCAGCGCACGAACGGCTGCGCCCGCAGGTGCGCGGCACCGACGGCCAGCGCTCGCTGTGGGCACTGGCGGCCGACTGGCAAGCCGGCGTCGACACGCTGCTGCAGGCCGAGGTCGAATCGAGCCGCCAGACCCAGCCCAGCGTGGCCGGTTTCAGCATGCTCGGCGACGCGGTGCCCGATGCCCGCGCCGTCGATCCGCGCATCAACCTCAACCGCCAGCCCTGGGGCCAGCCGGTGGTGATGAGCGGCAACACGGCATCGCTGCGCTGGCAGCAGCGGCTGGCTGCCGGCTGGCAGTTCACCGCGCACGCGATGGCGCAGCGCCTGAAGAGCGACGACCGCACGGCCTTCCCCTACGGGGTGTATGACGAAAGCTACGACTGCCCGCAGTGGTGCGACCGCTACGCCCCCGACGGCAGCTTCAGCTACTGGCAATACGTCAGCGACAACGAGCGCCGCAAGAGCGACGCGATCGAGTTGGCGCTCAAGGGCAGCGCCATCACGGCGGGCATCACCCACCAACTTCAGGTGGGCGTGCTGGGCACGCGCTACCGCGGCCGCTTCCAGGACCAGGTGTTCGACCTGGCCATCGACCCGAGCGGCAGCGGCGTCGGCAGCGGCCGCATCGACGGCACGCTGGACACGCTGCCTGCGGCCGGTTACGTCGACGCCAACACCAACCGCGACGAGCGCAGCACGGAATGGTTCGTACGCGACGCGATGCGCCTGGGCGAGCGCTGGCAGCTGTGGGCCGGGCTGCGCCACACCCGGCTGCAGCGCGACAGCGTGCGCACGAGCCCGGCCGACGACGGCCCGGCGGAAGACGGCCTGCGTGTCACCCGTTACGACCAGCGTGTCACCGTGCCCTGGCTGGCGCTGGCGCACGAGTTCAGACCCGGCACGATGGTCTACGCCAGTTGGGGCCAGGGCCTGGAGACCGAGGTGGCACCCAACCGCGCGCGCTACAGCAACCGCGGCCAGGCCTTGCCGGCGCTGAAGAGCCGGCAGTTCGAGCTTGGCCTCAAGCACAGCAGCGACACCTTCGACGCCGCGCTGACGTTGTTCGACATCGACCGCCCGCAGGCCGCCGACATCGGCACCTGCGGCTTGGCCGACAGCTGCCTGCGCGCCATCGACGGCAGTGCACGGCACCGCGGCGCCGAGGCGCAGGCCACGCTGCGCGACGGTGCCTGGCAGTGGCGCGCGAGCCTCATGCTGCTGGACGCCGAGCGCCGTGGTTCGGCGCAGGCCGGCGTCAACGGGCAGCGGCCCGTCAACGTGCCCGAAGCCACCTTGCGCCTGGGCACCGAGTACCGCATTGGCGCCGTGCCGGGCCTGGCGCTGCAGGCGAACCTGGCCGCCGAAGGCAACCGCGTCGTGTTGCCCTACGACCCGAGTGTGCGCATCCCCGGCTGGGCGCGGCTGGACCTGGGTGCACGCTGGCGGCAGGAATGGGGTGCCACGACGTTGGTCTGGCGCGTGGGCGTCGACAACGCCACCGACCGCCGCGCCTGGAAGGAGTCGCCCTACCAGTTCGGCCATGTCTACCTGTACCCGCTGGCACCTCGCACCTGGCGTGCATCGGTGCAGGCTTCGTACTGAGAAGCGCCGACGGATCGAGCTATACTCGCGGGCTGCATTCCCCGATAGCTCAGTTGGTAGAGCGCCGGACTGTTAATCCGTAGGTCCCTGGTTCGAGCCCAGGTCGGGGAGCCAAGAAACGCAAGAGTCAGCAGGTAAGCGCCTGCTGACTTTTTTGCTTTCTGGGTTGAGCTGGTGCCAGTCTGGTGCCAGTTTTGGGGCCGATGGGCTTCCACCACCGCAGACCAGACCGACCGTTGTGCTGGCGCCGCATCCCTTGCCGCTCCAGTCGTCTACTTGACCCATCGAGCACCGGAGGCTGCGAGGACGCGGGCGGGGCGCGGTTCACAGCAGGCGACCCTTCAAAGCGTCCGCGATTGAGCAGTGAGCACAGCGGCCAGCTCGGCACAGTCCCTTGCACGCGCGACTCCGACCGTGAGGCGGTCGAACATCGGACTCTTGTTCCGAGCCCGGCGGGCATTCTCCAAGGTGCGCTTGTCCACGAATGTCCGGTCGGCGTACGGCGCGAGGCAAAGCAAGTGCGTGTCGTTTAGCTCGCTGCCCTTGCGCTCCGGCTGATCCTGGGCGTGGCGCCGCATCGATACCTCGATGACCATCACGGGTAGTTGCTGCCTCGTGACTCGGCGCTTCAACTCGACCCAGGGCAAGCGGAGCCCTTCTGCCACGACGCGTAGACGCTTCTGGAAGGTCAGCAGGTCCATCGTCTCGCCGAAGGTTGCGGATGGGTCGATGTCTTCGGGATCCAACCCGGCGTTGACAAGCAACTGGACGGCAGGCTTGGCCTCCCGATCTCCGACCACTGCGCGGCCGTCGCGGTCAACTTGCTGCATGAAGTCAGTCGCCATCGACATGGCGTCCGGGATACGCCTGTCCCCCCGGGTTGCGATTTCGTGCACAAGGCTCTCGTGCAACTTCCCAAGCATCTGAGCAGCCGCATCCAGATCCCTGGCCGGCTGGTTGATCCACGCACTGATCGGCGTGTCGTCCATTGGGGTCGCGCGCCAACGTGCAATCGCCGCGATCCGGCGAGCGTTCTGCTGTTGCTGGGACAGAGCCTCACGGAGCAGCCGCCAGTCACGGAAGCCCTCCGGAATCGCATCAGTTCCTGCGCCAAAGGCAATGAGTCCATCCCGGGCGAGGTCTCGCACCCGAATGGCATCGGCGCTCGGGCTGCGGATCGCTGCAACAGCCTCTGCTCGCAGCAAGTCGACAATGGATCCGGGTCCAGCGCTGGGTTCCGCAGCTCGTATCCAGGCCACGAGCGGCTGACTCCAGAGGTAGCGCAGTCGTGCGTCCACAACCTGGTCGTCGCGATGCTGCAGCAACTCCTCGATGTGATGCCAGCAAAGCAACGGCAGCCAACCGCGCTCGACCAGATCAGGCAGGAAGCGCTGCGCCGAACGCCTGCGCTCGCGGCTGTCCGACATGCTGTCGGCAACCAGGCCTGCCAGGTGCGCGGTATCGGGGACAAACAGCCGAGCGCGCTTGAGCGGTGTTGGTTCGGGCATATCTCTTCTGTGCGATCCACAGTGTCGCTCTACTTCCGCCCGACACTTTTCGGCCCAAAGTCATCGCTCGCGGGCGCACCTGCAGCGCCTAGAGTCCTTCTCAGACGCAGCCCAGGAGCCGCCTGATGAGCCAGACGCAGACCGAGTCGAAACCGCCCGCAGCCGATGTGCAGCCCGCCGTGTTCGTCCGCATGGCTGCCGTCGTGCGCATGACCGGACTCGGCCGGTCGACGATCTACCGGCTGATGGCCGAGGACAAGTTCCCGTCGCCGGTGCGCCTCGCGAAGCGTGCTGTCGCGTGGCGCCGCATCGACCTCGAGCAGTGGAGCGCTGGTCGCCCCACGGTGTCGCACTGACGCCATCGCTTCGCGCAGCCTGCCGGCGAAGGCTCTGGCCTACGCCGACATCGACAGCTTCAACACCGCGCCGATCAGCATCATCGAGGCCAGCACCTTGCCCCAGCGCCAGGTCGTGAACCAGTAGCGATGGTTCACCCAGAGCGCGCGATGCGTGCGCCCCAGGCCCAAGAGCACGGCGAGCGCCGTGAGGAACGGCCCAATCAGGCCCACCGGTTGCGGTGCGTGCCGGATCAGCAGCACCCACATCACTGGCCACATGACGGCGTCGACGGCCGCAAGCAAGCGCCGGCCGGGCCAGTCAGGCGCGTCCGGCCGGGGCTCGCGAGCAACCAGCAGCCACATGACTCCTCCGACCCGGATCGCGCGGGCGGGTTCACTCCACCCGCGCGACCCGGTCAGCCTGGCGGTCGGCGCAGCGGCTCGGGCAGCCAGCGCGTCCCGGCCAGCCGCGATGCCGCTGCGGACACCAGCGCAGCCTTCTTCATCGCCTCGACACCACCACCGGCCAGCTCGGGCCCGACCTCCTTCAGCGCCGCGATGATCTGCGCCTTCGGCACGTGGTTCAGGTAGGTCTCGGCGGTCGGCTCCCACCAGTCGGCCATGTCCAGGCCGAGCGCCGCCGCAATGGCGCTGGCGCTGCCCGCCGCACCCACACCCGGCATCGCGTTCACCGTCAGCGCGCTGCACAGCGCGAGAAGGTCGATCAGTTCGGCCTGGGGCAGTCCGATCAACCACCCGAACCACTCGCCCGAGTGCTCAGGCAGGCGGGCACGCCATGCCTCCTTCGCCTGTTGCACGGCCTGCCATGCCCGACTGGCCTTGAGGTCGTCGGCCGCGGCTTCCAGGGCGTACGCCGACAACTGCGGCGACACCTGCAACGCGGACGCTTCACGCGGGTAGTCGGCACCGAAGGCGCGCAGCACGAAGACATGAACCACCGAAGCCAGAGCGACTGTCGAGTTCTGCGCCAGCATGGCCTGCAGGGCCATCGTCCGATGCGCCGCGGGCCGCTTGGTCAGCGCTTCGCTGCAACCCGGCGACCGGCGCGCCGAGGCCGAGGACGGCGAAGGCGAACCCTGGTCGTCGTCCGCGCAGTGATGGGCGCGATGGTCCGTCGCGCCCGTCGAGCGCGCGGCAGCGGCCACGGCCTTGCGATCCTCGTCCCGCACCAGCCCGCGCATAACCTCGACATCGCCGTCGCGCCCGATGGTGACGATGACGCCGGCGTGGGCCCTCTGCTCCGGCGTCCAGGTTTTGAGCGCGTCGTGGATGGCCTTGCGCCGCGCCGCGATGTCCTGCTCTTCCAGGTCGATCATCTCGGCCTCGTGGGGCGACCACTCGGGCGCGTCGTCCAGCGCCTGCGCCTGCTGCTCCAGTTCGACATCGCGCCGCGATAGGGCATCAAGGTCCTCCTGCTCGGCGGCCGTGGGCTCGCGGTTGACGTGCGCACAGGGCGCGAACTGCCGCAGGGCCTGCGAGTCCACGCTCAGCCGCGCCCCTACCCACTTCCATCCCTCGTCGCGCACGGTCCCGGCCAGCGCCTCCAGCTTCTCGGTCGCCAGCCGCTCCAGCAGGACCGGATCCGACAGGAAGCGGCTCTGCTCGTCATCGAACAGGTCGCGCCGCACGACACCGCCCGCCGCCTCGCAGGCCTCGATGCCCACGAAGCGGACCAGCGCGCTGCCAGCGGCTTCGACCTCGCCGGCCGTGAGCCGGCGCCGCAGCGCGGCCGGCGTCCGGTCCCAGGGCTGCGCGTCGAACCAGGTGCGCTCCTGCATCGCATGGTCGTCGCTCAGCACGAGCGCCATGAGCTGGTCGAGGTTGATGCCGTCTTCGCGGTACAGCGCCAGCAACTTCGGCGACAGCGCCGCCAGCTTCAATCGGCGCTGCACCGTCAGCACCGACACGCCGAAGCGCGCCGCCACATCCTCGACTCCCCTGCCGTCGTCGATCAACGACTCGAAGGCCTCGAACTCGTCGGCCGGGTGCATGGCCTCGCGCCCGCTGTTCTCGGCCAGGCTGACCTCCAGCGCGCGCTCGGGTGGCACCAGTTCGCACAGCACCTCGTGCTGCTTCGGCAGCCGGCCGCGCTGCTGCAAC
>JACZKT010000562.1 GCA_014859905.1 Rubrivivax sp. | reverse complement strand
GTCGGCGACGCCATGGGACTGGGCGCCGGCGTGGCGCTGGGCCAGGTGATGGCGCAACAGTTGAGCCAGGGCTTGCAGGGCGGCGGTGCGGGTGCCGCCGCCGTGGCGCCGCCGGCAGCGCTGAGACCCGACGAGGTGATGGCCACGATCGAGAAACTGGCCGAGCTGAAGGCCAAGGGCATCCTCAGCGACGACGAGTTCTCGGCGAAGAAGGCCGAGCTGCTGAAGAAGCTGGTGTGAGCGCCACTCAGGCGTAGGTGACCCACCCCAGCCGTTCGGGGTGGTCCAGGTGCGGCAGGTGGTTGTAGCTGAGCAGCATGTGGCGCTTGGGCGTGTAGGCGAACTCGGTCAGCGAACTGTTGCGGATGCGCATGTTGAGCTCGATCGTCGTTTCGGCTGCCGTGCCCAGCACGTGGCCGACGGCGGTGGCGATCGGGCCGCCGCTGGAGACGATGAGCACATCGCCCTGGTGCTGCCGGCGCACATGGTCCAGCGCCCCGGTGACGCCGGCCACGAACTCGGGGTAGCTGGGCATGCCGGCGGGCGCCGTGCGGCCGGCCATCCAGGACGCCAGGCCTTCGCGCAGCAGGCGGAAGTGGGCGCGGTAGGCCTCGGGTCCGTCAGGGGCGGCCACCGCCCCGGGGTGGAGCGCACGCACCAGCGCGTCGCCGTCGTATTCATTGAGGCCCGGCCAGGGCAGTGCGGGCGGCAGCTCGCCATGGCCTTCGGCGAGGGCCGCCAGCGACTGCTCGTGGCGGCGCAAGGTGCCGCGCATCACCGCTTCGAACACCACGCCACGGTCGCGGAACCAGCGCCCCAGCGCGCGGCACTGGCGCGCGCCGAGATCGCTGAGCTGGTCGTAGTCGGCGGCACCGAAGGACGCCTGGCCGTGGCGCACGAGGTAGAGGATGCCCATGGCGGCGATTGTGGCGGCGCGCCGTGGCCGGCCCTGTCACGCGGGTGACCGCCGCGCCGACACGGCACGCCCGATGCAAGCGGCAGCCCGGCCGCCGCTGCGCTACGCTCCAGGGCTTCATCAGCTGCACAGAGAACCCCACCATGCAATACCGCCGACTCGGCCGCGCCGGCCTGCGCGTCAGCACCCTGTCCCTGGGCTCCTGGGTCACCTACCACAACCAGGTCGATACCGGCAGCGCCGTCGAGATGATGGCCGCGGCCTATGACGCCGGCATCAACTTCTTCGACAACGCCGAGGTCTACGCCGGCGGCCGCAGCGAGGAGATCATGGGTGCGGCGCTGAAGCAGCTGGCCTGGCCGCGCCTGAATTACGTCGTCTCGACCAAGTTCTTCTGGGGCCTGGACCGTGCCGGCGACGCCATCAACCGCAAGGACACGCTCAACCGCAAGTACCTGATGCAGGCCGTCGACGGCTCGCTCAGGCGTTTCGGCCTGGAGCACATCGACCTCATCTACTGCCACCGCGCCGACCCGCACACGCCGGTGGAGGAAACGGTGCGCGCCATGAGCGACATCATCACGCAGGGCAAGGCGCTGTACTGGGGCACCAGCGAATGGTCGGCGGCAGACATTCGCGCGGCGTGGGAGATCGCCGAGCGCCACCACCTGCACAAGCCGGTGATGGAACAGCCGCAATACCACCTGTTCCACCGCAAGCGCGTCGAGGAGGAGTATTCGCGCCTGTACGGCGACATCGGCCTGGGCCTGACGACCTGGAGCCCGCTGGCTTCCGGGCTGCTCACCGGCAAGTACCGCGACGGCGTGCCTGCAGGCAGCCGCGGCGCGCTGGAGAACATGGCCTTCCTGCGCGACGGCCTCACCAACCCGGCCAAGAACGCAGCGGTGGCGAAGCTGGAGCCGATCGCGGCCGAGCTCGGCGGCACGCTGGCGCAGCTGGCGCTGGCCTGGGTGGCGAAGAATCCGCGCGTCAGCACCGTCATCACCGGCGCTTCCAGGCTGCCGCAGCTGCAGGCCAACCTGGGCGCGCTGGACCTGCTGGACAAGCTCACGCCCGAGGTGCTGGCGCGCATCGACGCCATCACGCAGCCGCTGGCGGACTGAAGCGGGGCGCGCCAGCCTGCTCTGGCGGGCGGGCGGCGGGCGGTACTCCGCGCAGGCGGTCCCGCCACCCCCTCAGATCGGCTTCAGGGCACCCTTGAATTGCTCCTGCAGCGGCTCGTGCCCGAGCGGCGGAAACTCGAACTTGACCTCGGAAACCGCATGTTCGGGAATGGCATCGAGCAGGTGCCGGACGAGCCTGAGGCGGCCGCGGCGCTGGTCGTTGAAGTCGACCAGGGTCCACGGCGCGTGTTTCGTGTGCGTGGCCGCGAGCATGGCCTCGCGGGCCTTGGTGTAGTCGGCGTATTTCTCGCGTGCCGTGAGGTCGATCGGCGACAGTTTCCAGCGCTTGAGCGGTTCCTCGGCACGTTCGGCGAAGCGCTGTTCCTGCTGCGCCTGGTCCACCGTGAGCCAGTACTTCAGCAGCAGGATGCCGTCGTCGACCAGCAGCCGCTCGAACACCGGCGCCTGCGCCAGGAACGCCTCGACCTGGGCTTCGGTGCAAAAGCCCATCACGCGTTCGACGCCGGCGCGGTTGTACCAGCTGCGGTCGAAGAGCGCGATCTCGCCGGCCGCCGGCAGGTGCGGCACGTAGCGCTGGAAGTACCACTGCGTGCGTTCGCGCTCGCTCGGCTTGGCCAGCGCCACGACGTGGCACTGGCGCGGGTTCAGCTCCTCCGCGATGGCGGCGATGACGCCCCCCTTGCCGGCCGTGTCGCGGCCTTCGACCACCACCACCAGCCGCTTGCCGGTGTGGGCCAGCCAGCGCGCGACGCCGTTCAATTCCAGTTGCAGCGGCGCCAACTGCTCCTCGTAGTCGGCCTTGCTCAGCGTGTCGGACTTGCCCTTGTCGCCCGATTTCTTGCTCTTCTTGCCCATGCGCGCGTTCCTCCGTGGCCGGAGTTATAGCGCTGCCGGGCTGGGGCGCCGCGCGCCGCGGACTATTTCTTGCGCAGCTTCTGGATCGCCGCCAGTTGCGCCGCCATGGTCGCGAACTCGCTCTGCGCGGCGGCAAGGTCGATGTCGCTCTTGGCGTTGCGCATGGCTTCTTCGGCCGCCTTCTTGGCCTCGGCCGCCTTGGCCTCGTCGAGGTCGTGGCCGCGGATGGCGGTGTCGGCGAGCACCGTCACCACACCCGGCTGCACCTCGAGGATGCCGCCGGCGACGAACACGAACTCCTCTTCACCGTTGTCGGCACGCTGGATGCGCACCGCCCCCGGCCGGATGCGCGTGATCAGCGGCGTGTGGCGCGGCAGGATGCCGAGTTCACCGCTCTCGCCCGGCAGCGCAACGAACCTGGCTTCACCCGAGAAGATGCTCTCTTCGGCGGAGACGACGTCGACGTGAATGGTGGCCATGCTGGTGTCCTATACGGTTTGAAGAAGACGCAAGGAGCAAGCTCACTGCATCTTCTTGGCCTTTTCGAAAGCCTCGTCGATGGTCCCGACCATGTAGAAGGCCTGCTCCGGCAGGTGGTCGCACTCGCCGGCGACGATCATCTTGAAGCCGCGGATGGTCTCCTTCAGCGGCACGTACTTGCCCGGGCTGCCGGTGAACACCTCGGCAACGTGGAAGGGCTGGCTCAGGAAGCGCTGGATCTTGCGCGCGCGGCTGACGGCCAGCTTGTCTTCCGGGCTCAGTTCGTCCATGCCCAGGATGGCGATGATGTCGCGCAGTTCCTTGTAGCGCTGCAGCGTCGACTGCACGGCCCGCGTCGTCTCGTAGTGGTCCTGGCCGACCACGTTCGGGTCGACCTGGCGCGACGTCGAGTCCAGCGGGTCCACCGCCGGGTAGATGCCCAGCGACGCGATGTCGCGGCTCAGCACCACGGTGGCGTCCAGGTGGGCGAAGGTGGTGGCGGGCGAGGGGTCGGTCAGGTCGTCGGCCGGCACGTAAACGGCCTGGATCGAGGTGATCGAGCCGACCTTGGTCGACGTGATGCGCTCCTGCAGGCGGCCCATTTCCTCGGCCAGCGTCGGCTGGTAGCCCACCGCCGAAGGCATGCGGCCCAGCAGCGCCGAGACTTCGGTGCCGGCGAGCGTGAAGCGGTAGATGTTGTCGACGAAGAACAGCACGTCGCGGCCTTCGTCGCGGAAGCTCTCGGCAATCGTCAGCCCGGTCAGCGCCACGCGCAGGCGGTTGCCAGGCGGCTCGTTCATCTGGCCGTAGACCATCGACACCTTGGACTCGCCCAGGTTCTCCAGGTTGACGACGCCCGAATCGGCCATCTCGTGATAGAAGTCGTTGCCCTCGCGCGTGCGCTCGCCGACACCGGCAAACACGGACAGACCCGAGTGCGCCTTGGCGATGTTGTTGATGAGCTCCATCATGTTCACGGTCTTGCCGACGCCGGCGCCGCCGAACAGGCCGACCTTGCCGCCCTTGGCGAAGGGGCAGATGAGGTCGATGACCTTGATGCCGGTCTCCAGCAGTTCCTGGCTCGGGCTCAGCTCGTCGTAGGCCGGCGCCTTGCGGTGGATGACGGCGGTCAGCGTCTGGTCGAGCGGGCCGCGCTCGTCGATCGGGTTGCCCAGCACGTCCATGATGCGGCCCAGCGTGGCCTTGCCCACTGGCACCGTGATACCGGCACCGGTGTTGCTGACCATCAGCCCGCGGCGCAGGCCTTCGGACGAGCCCAGCGCGATGGTGCGCACGACGCCGTCGCCCAGCTGCTGCTGCACCTCGAGCGTGAGCGCGGTGCCTTCGAGCTTGAGGGCGTCGTAGATGTTCGGCATGGCGTGACGCGGGAACTCCACGTCCACCACCGCGCCGATGCACTGGACGATCTTGCCTTGGGCTTGCGTGTTCGACATTTCGTGAATCCTATGGTCAGTATTCGGTAACGGTGCTCGACAGGGATCGCTGGCGGATCGGTCAGCCGCCGATGGCGGCCGCGCCGCTGACGATCTCGGACAGTTCCTTCGTGATCGCCGCCTGCCGCGTCTTGTTGTAGATGAGCTTGAGCTCGGCGATCAGCGTGCCGGCGTTGTCGGTGGCGGCCTTCATCGCCACCATGCGCGCGCTCTGCTCGGAGGCCATGTTCTCGGCCACGCCCTGGAACACCAGCGCTTCGATGTAGCGCGTGAGCAGGTCGTCGATGACGGTGGGCGCATCGGGCTCGTAGATGTAGTCCCAGCCGTACTGCGCCTTCTCGGCCGTGGTCCGCTCCAGGCGCGAGGCGGCCAGCGGCAGCAGTTGCTCGACCAGCGGCTCCTGCTTCATCGTGTTGATGAACTTCGTGTAGCACAGGTAAACGGCATCGAGCCTGCCTTCGACGAAGGCGTCGAGCATGACCTTCACCGGGCCGATGAGCTTTTCGAGCTGCGGCGCGTCGCCGAGCTGGATGGCGTGGCTCAGCACGTTGGCGCCGATGCGGTTGAGGAAGCCCAGGCCCTTGTTGCCGATGGCCACCGCCTGGATCGTGCCGCCGCCGGTCTGCACGTCGCGCATCTTGTTGGTGACGGCACGCAGCACATTGGTGTTGAGGCCGCCGCACAGGCCCTTGTCGGTGGTGACGACGATGAAACCCACGGCCTTGGTGGAGCCGCCGGTACGCATGTAAGGCGACTTGTACTCCGGGTTGGCCTCGGCCAGGTGGGCCGTGATGTTGCGGATCTTGTCGGCGTAAGGCCGCGCCGCGCGCATGCGTTCCTGCGCCTTGCGCATCTTGCTGGCGGCGACCATTTCCATGGCCTTGGTGATCTTCTTGGTGTTCTCCACCGATTTGATCTTGCCGCGTATCTCTTTACCGACTGCCATGAGTCAGATCTCCAGATCGGGGGCGCAAACCGGCCGCCGCCGGGCCGCCCCAAGGCGGCCGGAGCCCCCCCCGGGGGGTGGCGAACGGAGTGAGCCTGGGGGCCAACATGACTAGGCAAAAGACTTCTTGAACGCCGCAATGGCGCCAGCGAGCTCTTCCTCGGCGCCCTTGTCCATCGCGCGCTCGTTCTCCATCTTCGCCAGCAGCGCCGCGTGGCTGGTCTTCAGGTGCTGGTGCAGGCCGTGCTCGAAGGGCAGCACCTTCTTGATGTCGATGTCGTCGACGTAACCCTTGTTCACCGCGAACAGCGTCGCCGCCATCAGGCTGATCGGCAGCGGCGAATACTGCGGCTGCTTGAGCAGTTCGGTGACGCGTGCGCCGCGGTCGAGCTGCTTGCGCGTGGCGGCGTCGAGGTCGCTGGCGAACTGCGCGAAGGCCGCCAGTTCGCGGTACTGCGCCAAGTCGGTGCGGATGCCGCCCGACAGGCCCTTGATGAGCTTGGTCTGCGCTGCGCCGCCGACGCGCGACACCGAGATGCCGGCGTTGATGGCGGGGCGGATGCCGGCGTTGAAGAGGCTGGTCTCCAGGAAGATCTGGCCGTCGGTGATCGAGATCACGTTGGTCGGCACGAAGGCCGACACGTCGCCGGCCTGTGTCTCGATGATCGGCAGCGCCGTCAGCGAACCCGTCCTGCCCTTGACCTCGCCCTTGGTGAAGGCTTCGACGTAGTCGACGTTGACACGCGCGGCGCGCTCGAGCAGGCGGCTGTGCAGGTAGAACACGTCGCCGGGGTAGGCTTCGCGGCCCGGCGGGCGGCGCAGCAGCAGCGAGATCTGGCGATACGCCCAGGCCTGCTTGGTCAGGTCGTCGTAGATGATCAGCGCGTCCTGGCCGCGATCGCGGAAGTACTCGCCCATCGTGCAGCCCGAGTAGGCCGACAGGTACTGCATCGCGGCGGAATCCGACG
>JACZKT010000561.1 GCA_014859905.1 Rubrivivax sp. | reverse complement strand
CGGCGGCGCGCGCCGCGGCGGCGTCGAGTCTTGCCAGTCGCGTCTCGAAGCGCTTCAGCGCCTCGTCCAGGGCTTGCGCCTTCTGCGCCGTGCGCTCGTTGGCCGCACCGCTGGTGCCGACCTTGGTGCCCGTGCGCGTGCGGGTGGCCACGCGCTGGCGGCGCAGCAGATCCTGGGCCTTGTCGCGCATGGTCCGCGCGCGCTTGATCAGCGCGTTCAGTTTGGGCGCCGTCAGCGTGGACAGCGCATCGCCCAGGCTGGCCTCGAACACGGGCAACTCGCTGGCCGCCAGCAGTCTGGCGGCCTGGATTCGGTTGTAGGCCATCGAAAGTCTCCTTGTCCGTGCTCCATCAGCGCGCCGCCGATTGTGACCGCGGCGCGCGCCGGCGCGAATGGCGGCTTCTTGCAGCCGGTGGGACTGCCGCCGCGCCGCGTTCAGGCTGCGGCCACGGGGATCTTGCCGATGCGCGACTGCCACTCCTGCGGCCCGGTCTGGTGCACGCTGGTGCCCCGGCTGTCCACGGCCACGGTCACCGGCATGTCCGCGACGTCGAATTCGTAGATCGCTTCCATGCCGAGGTCGGCAAAACCCACCACCTTGGCGTGCTTGATGGCCTTGGCCACCAGGTAGGCGGCACCGCCCACGGCCATCAGGTAGGCGCTCTGGTGCGTTTTGATGGCCTCGATGGCCACCGGGCCGCGCTCGGCCTTGCCGATCATGCCGATGAGGCCGGTCTGCGCCAGCATCATCTCGGTGAACTTGTCCATGCGCGTGGCGGTGGTCGGGCCGGCGGGGCCCATGACCTCGTCGCGCACCGGGTCCACCGGGCCGACGTAGTAGATGACGCGGTCGGTGAAGTCCACCGGCAGTGCTTCGCCCTTGGCCAGCATGGCCTGGATGCGCATGTGCGCGGCGTCCCGACCGGTGAGCATCTTGCCGCTGAGCAGCAGCGTGTCGCCGGGCTTCCAGCTCGCCACCTCGGCGCGGGTGAGTGTGTTCAGGTCGACCTTGCGGCTCTTCTGGTAGTCGGGCGCCCAGTTCACGTCGGGCCACAGGTCCAGGCTCGGCGGGTCCAGGTAGACGGGGCCCGAGCCGTCCATCACCACATGGGCGTGGCGCGTGGCGGCGCAGTTGGGGATCATCGCCACCGGCTTGCCGGCGGCGTGCGTGGGGTAGAGCGCGATCTTCACGTCGAGCACCGTGGTCAGGCCGCCCAGGCCCTGGGCGCCGATGCCCAGTGCGTTGACCTTCTCGTAGAGCTCGATGCGCAGTTCCTCCAGCTTGTTGGCCGGGCCGCGCGCGAGCAGGTCGAACATGTCGATCGGCTCCATCAGCACCTCCTTGGCCAGCAGCATGGCCTTTTCGGCGGTGCCGCCGACGCCGATGCCCAGCAGGCCCGGCGGGCACCAGCCGGCGCCCATCGTCGGCACCGTCTTCATGACCCAGTCGACCAGGCTGTCGCTGGGGTTCATCATGATGAACTTGCTCTTGTTCTCGCTGCCGCCGCCCTTGGCCGCCACGGTGACGTCGAGCTTGTCGCCGGGCACCACGGTCATGTGGATGACGGCCGGCGTGTTGTCCTTGGTGTTCTTGCGCTCGAACAGCGGGTCGGCCAGCATCGAGCAGCGCAGCGGGTTGTCGGGGTCGAGGTAGGCGCGGCGCACGCCCTCGTTGACGGCGTCTTCCACCGAGCCGGGAAAACCGTCGAAGCGCACTTCCATGCCGATCTTCAGGAAGACATTGACGACGCCGGTGTCCTGGCAGATCGGCCGGTGGCCCTGCGCGCACATCTTGCTGTTGGTGAGAATCTGCGCGATGGCGTCCTTGGCCGCCGGCGAGGCTTCGCGTTCGTAGGCGCGCGCGAGGTGGCTGATGTAGTCGGCCGGGTGGTAGTAGCTGATGTACTGCAGTGCCGCGGCCACGGTTTCGACGAGATCGGCGTGGCGGATGAGGGTGGGCATGGGCAAGCTCCGTGGATCAGTCGTGACGCTCCTGGCCCACCGGCGCCATCAGCCGGTCGGCCAGCGCGATGGCCAGCGCCGAGAACAGGAACGCGATATGGATCAGCGTCTGCCAGAGCAGCACCTTGTCGGTGTAGTTCTCGGCGTTGATGAAGGTCTTGAGCAGGTGGATCGAGCTGATGCCGATGATGGCCGTGGCCAGCTTGACTTTCAACACCGAAGCGTTGACATGGCTCAACCATTCCGGCTGGTCGGGGTGGCCTTCGAGGTTCATGCGCGAGACGAAGGTCTCGTAGCCGCCGACGATGACCATGATCAACAGGTTGCTGATCATCACCACGTCGATCAGCCCCAGCACGACGAGCATGATCACCGTCTCGTTGAGTTGCGGCACCCACTCCGGCCCGGCCTTGTAGCCGATGCTCGTGATGAGGATCTTCAGCGCCTGCTCGTTGCCGAAGACGGCCTCGATGAGGTGGGTGAGCTCGACCCAGAAGTGGAAGACGTACACGCACTGGGCGACGATCAGCCCCAGGTACAGCGGCAGCTGCAGCCAGCGGCTGGCAAAGATGAAATTGGGCAGCGCGCGCTGGCGGCTGCGCTCGACCGGTGATTGGACCGTCATGCGGGTGGGGCTCAGGGGCGGGAGGGCGGCGGGGGCCGGGGACATCAGGGCAAATCCCCGAATTTTGAATTGTAGGTTCCCCATCACTTCGAAGCGCGCGCCTCGTAAGGGGTCTGTCAGAGCGCGGGCGTAGTTTCCAATGGCCGCCAGTACCTTTCAAGTCCGCAGGAGACACGCATGTCGAACGACCAACCGACCGAACTCAAGACGCACCAGCCGCCGGCCTCGCTGGTGGCCAACGCCACCGTCTCGGGCATGGCCGCCTTCCAGGCGCTGGTGGACGAGGCCGAGCGCGACTACGAAGGCTACTGGGCGCGCCTGGCGCGGCAGTTCGTGAGCTGGAAAACGCCATTCACCCAGGTGCTGGACAGCAGCAACGCACCCTTCTTCAAGTGGTTCGAGGACGGCACGCTGAACGTGTCCTACAACTGCCTGGACCGCAACATCGAGCGCGGCCTGGGCGACAAGACGGCCATCATCTTCGAGGCCGACGACGGGGCCGTCACCCGCGTCAACTACAGCGAGCTGCTGGCCAGGGTGTGCCAGTTCGCCAACGTGCTGAAGGCGCGCGGTGTGAAAAAGGGCGACCGCGTCGTCATCTACATGAGCATGAGCGTCGAGGGCGTGGCTGCCATGCAGGCCTGCGCCCGCATCGGTGCCACGCACTCGGTGGTCTTCGGCGGCTTCTCGGCGCAGGCACTGCGCGACCGCATCGAAGACGCCGGCGCGGTGATGGTGATCACCGCCGACGAACAGCTGCGCGGCGGCAAGCAGCTGCCGCTGAAGAGCATCGTCGACGAGGCGCTGGCGCTGGGCGGCTGCGACACCATCGCCAACGTCATCGTCTACAAGCGCACCGGTGGCACCATCCCCTGGAACGCGGCGCGTGACCGCTGGCTGCACGAGGAAATGGCCGGCCAGCCCACCACCTGCGAGCCGGAGTGGGTGGGCGCCGAGCACCCGCTGTTCCTGCTCTACACCAGCGGCTCCACCGGCAAGCCCAAGGGCGTGCAGCACTGCACCGGCGGCTATCTTCTGCACGCGGCGCTGACCACCGCCTGGACCTTCGACCTCAAGGCCGACGACGTGTTCTGGTGTACCGCCGACATCGGCTGGGTCACCGGCCACACCTACATCACCTACGGCCCGCTGGCGCTGGGCGGCACCGAGATCGTGTTCGAGGGCGTGCCCACCTACCCGGACGCGGCGCGCTTCTGGAAGACGATCGAGAAGCACAAGGTCACCGTCTTCTACACCGCGCCGACCGCGATCCGCTCGCTGATCAAGGCGGCCGAAGGCAACTCGACGGTGCATCCGGCGCGCAGCGACCTGTCCAGCCTGCGCATCCTGGGCACGGTGGGCGAGCCCATCAACCCGGCGGCCTGGGAGTGGTACTACCAGCACGTGGGCGGCGGCCGCTGCCCCGTCGTCGACACCTTCTGGCAGACCGAGACCGGCGGCCACGTCATCACGCCGCTGCCGGGCGCCACGCCGATGGTGCCGGGTTCGTGCACGCTGCCCTTCCCGGGCATCATCGCGGCCGTCGTCGACGAGACCGGCAACGACGTGCCCAACGGGCAGGGCGGCATCCTGGTCATCAAGAAGCCCTGGCCCAGCATGATCCGCACCATCTGGGGCGACCCCGAGCGCTTCAGGAAGAGTTACTACCCGCCCGAGCTCAAGGGCTACTACCTGGCCGGCGACGGCTCGATCCGCGACCCCAAGACCGGCTACTTCACGATCACCGGCCGCATCGACGACGTGCTGAACGTGTCGGGCCACCGCATGGGCACGATGGAGATCGAGTCGGCGCTCGTCAGCTGCACCGAACTGGTGGCCGAAGCTGCCGTGGTGGGTCGCCCCGACGACACCACCGGCGAGGCGATCTGCGCCTTCGTCGTGCTCAAGCGCAGCCGGCCCACCGGCGACGAGGCCAGGAAGATCGCCACCGAGCTGCGCAACTGGGTGGCCAAGGAGATCGGCCCGATCGCCAAGCCGAAGGACATTCGCTTCGGCGACAACTTGCCCAAGACCCGCTCGGGCAAGATCATGCGCCGCCTGCTGCGCAGCATCGCCAAGGGCGAAGCCATCACCCAGGACACCAGCACCCTGGAAAATCCCGCGATCCTGGAGCAGTTGGGCCAGGCTCACTGATCCGGGCCACGCGCCAGCACCGCGAATCGCGAGCCGCAGCCGCGCGCCGGCCCGCGGCCTCTTCGACGCCGGCACCCTGGGTGCGCTACAGTGGCCGCAAAGCGGAGGCCACGGGCCTGCGCGGGAGATCAGCCATGCTCATGGTCGTCGTCGGGGTCCTGTTGCTGGTGGCCAAGCTGGCCGATTTCGGCCCCACCGCGGGCTGGTCGTGGTGGGTCGTGGCGGCACCCTTCGTGGCGGCCGCCGTGTGGTGGCAGTTCGCCGACTCCACGGGCCTCACGCAACGCCGCGCGATGCAGAAGATGGACGAACGCAAGGCACAGCGCCGCGACCGTGCGCTGGAGGCGCTGGGACTCGACACGCGTCGTCACAAGCAGGTGAAACGGGCGCCCGAAGAGGCGCGCGGACACCGCGCCGATGCGCCACCGCCACCACCGCCACGCGAGCCCGATCCGCCGCGGCGCGACCCGCGGCCCTAGCGGCCGTTGGGCCTGCCCGGGCGGCAGTGCAGGCAAATCCTGCGTCAGTCCAGGTCGAGCAC
>JACZKT010000560.1 GCA_014859905.1 Rubrivivax sp. | reverse complement strand
GTACTCGTTGTATCGCACGTGGAAGTGAGGCGGGTTGTGTTCGTCAAAGTACATCGTGATCACGATCCCGAGAAAGCGGCAGATCTCTGGCATGGGCAGTTTCCGCAATTGGCGTAGGCCGCTGGGTCATGCCGCTGCGGGTAGCGCGACATTGTTGGCGATGGGCCGCACTTCGCCGTGCTCGAGCCGCTCCGCCAGCACCCGCCCGCCGTTTTCTGGCTCGCACTCATGGGTGAAGTTCATACGCGGTTCCTCGATGAATGCCCAGTCTAGCGCGGGTGCCTTCTCGGCGTGGATTAAATGGGGTCAGGTCTTAAGTCTTAAGCCATTAATACTTAAGACCTGACCCCATCTTCGCCGTGCCAGATGTCATACCCCGCGCGACTTGCTCACCGCTGCCGCCGATGAGGCCGCGCCAGTCGCCTACCATCCGCGCTGCTCATGTCCGTGCCAAGCACGCCCGGCAGGACCCCCTCTCCCCCACCACCCATGTGCGGCATCACCGGCATCTTCGACACGCGCGGCGAGCGGGCCATCCCGCAGCCGGTGCTGCACCGCATGAACGAATCCCAGGCGCACCGCGGCCCCGACGAAGGCAGCCTGCACCTGGAGCCCGGCGTCGGCCTGGGGCACCGGCGGCTGTCGATCATCGACGTCGCCACCGGCCAGCAGCCGCTGTTCAATGAAGACGGCTCGGTGGCCATCGTCTTCAACGGCGAGATCTACAACTTCCAGGAAGTGATCCCCGAGCTGCAGGCCCTCGGCCACGTCTTCCGCACCCGCAGCGACACCGAAGTCATCGTGCACGCCTGGGAAGCGTGGGGCGACGCCTGCGTGCAGCGCCTGCGCGGCATGTTCGCCTTCGCGCTGTGGGACCGCAACCGCCAGACCCTCTTCCTGGCGCGCGACCGCCTGGGCGTCAAGCCCATGTACTACGCCGTGCTCGACGACGGCCTGCTGCTCTTCGGCAGCGAGCTCAAGTCGCTGCTGGCCCACGGCGGCCTGAAGCGCGACATCGACCCGCTGGCCGTGGAAGAGTATTTCGCCCTGGGCTACGTGGCCGAGCCGCGCACCATCTTCACGCAGGCGCAAAAACTGTCCCCCGGCCACATGCTCAGCATCCGCCGCGGCCAGCCGGTGCCAGACCCCAAGCCCTACTGGGACGTCCGCTTCACGCTCGACAACCCCATCACCGCCGAAGACGCCTGCGAAGAACTCCGCGCCCGCCTCACCGAATCGGTCCGCCTGCGCCTGATCTCCGAAGTGCCGCTGGGCGCCTTCCTCTCCGGCGGCGTGGACAGCAGCGCCGTCGTCGCCACCATGGCCGGGTTGTCCGACACGCCGGTGCACACCTGCTCGATCGCCTTCGACGACCCGGCCTTCAACGAAGCCGCGTTCGCGCAGACGGTGGCCGACCGCTACAAGACCGACCACTACGTCGAAACCGTCAAGAGTGACGACTTCGACCTCATCGACACGCTGGCCCGCCTGTACGACGAACCCTACGCCGACAGCTCCGCCATCCCCACCTACCGCGTCTGCCAGCTGGCCCGCAAGCGCGTCACGGTGGCGCTCAGCGGCGACGGCGGCGACGAAAGCTTCGGCGGCTACCGCCGTTACCGCCTGCACCTCATGGAAGAGCGCATGCGCAGCGCGCTGCCCGCCGGCGTGCGCCAGCCGCTGTTCGGGCTGCTGGGGCGCGTGTATCCCAAGGCCGACTGGGCCCCGCGCATGTTCCGCGCCAAGACCACCTTCGAAGGCATGGCGCGCACCTCGGTCGAGGCCTACTTCCACAGCGTGTCCATCCTGCGCGGCCCCATGCGCAGCCAGATGTTCAGCCCCGCCTTCAAGCACACGCTCGCAGGTTACGACGCGCAACAGGTCTTCACCCGCCACGCCGCCCAGGCCGGCACCGAAGACCCGCTGGCCCTGATCCAGTACCTGGACCTGAAGACCTACCTGGTCGGCGACATCAACACCAAGGTCGACCGCGCCAGCATGGCGCACAGCCTGGAAGTGCGCGAGCCGCTCATGGACCACAAGCTGGTCGAGTGGCTGGGCACGCTGCCGTCCAGCCTGAAGGTGCGCGGCCAGGAAGGCAAGTACCTCTTGAAGAAGGCCATGGAGCCCAAGCTGCCGGCCGACATCCTGTACCGCCCGAAGATGGGCTTCAGCGTGCCGCTGGCGCGCTGGTTCCGCGGCCCGCTGAAGCAGCGTGTGCGCGACGCCGTGCTGGGCGAGCGGCTGATGTCGACCGGCTGGTTCAACCCCGACTACCTGCGCCACCTGGTCGACGCTCACCAGGCCGGCACCCGCGACTACAGCTCACCGCTGTGGACGCTGCTGATGTTCGAGGCCTTCCTGCGCAATGTGGTGGACGCAGCGATGACGGAACCGGTGCAGCCCGCCGCGACAGCCAACCCGGACTTGATTGTAGCTACATAGCGTAGGTACAATGAAATTTGAATGGTCAGAGCGCAAGCGCGCCGTCAACATCCAGACGCATGGCCTTGACTTCGTTGACGCACCCAGCGTGTTCGATGGTTTGACGTTCACATTCGAGGATGACAGGTTCGCCTATGGCGAGCAGCGATTCGTCACCCTCGGGTTGCTGGCCGGTGTTCCCGTATCCGTCGTTCACACGGAGTCCGAAGATGAAATCCGCATCATTTCCTTCCGCAAAGCCACCCGGCGTGAAGCGCAGCTCTACTTCCGTGAAGTCCAAGACTGACTGGGCGCGGCTACTCGACATATCCGACAAGGGCGAGCCTGACGCGGAACACCCGCAGGCAGAGGTCGCGCACGTTGTTCAGGGAATTGTTCGCCGTGGCCTGAAACCCTTGCCGTCCAAGGAGCTCGTCTCGTTGCGGCTGGACCTGGACGTGCTCGAGTGGTTCAAGGCCCAAGGGCCGGGGTATCAGACACGCATCAACTCCGTCCTGCGCGCGTTTCGCGATGCATCAACCTGACACCGGCGAGCGCCGGGCCGTAGGGAGTCAATGGGGTCAGGTCTTAAATCTTAAGGCCTTCAGACTTAACAGACTTAAGACCTGACCCCTATCCCGCGCTCGAGAGCCTTGATCCGCGTCCACAGCACCGCCTTGGATACCGTCGTCATGTGCATGGCTTGCATGCAGTGGTCCAGGCGGTGCGGGCGCTCTCGCAGGGCTTGAACGGCTTTCGCCAGATCGGTCTCGATACAGTCACCATAGGCCGCCTTGGCCTTGTCGATCGCCAGGCGCAGCGACTTCTTCGGGGGCGCCATCATGGCCAGATCGATGAGGTCGCGGCTGAACACGGCGTCGTCGCGCCAGCGGTCTGAATTCGCCAGCAGCTTGCTGGCGACCATGTCGAGTGGCGTGAGCGTCGCCACCCCGCAAATGCGATCGTCGACGGTCGGTGGATCCAGCGCGATACGGCCCTCGAGCACGATCTCGAACTTGATTTGGGTGTCGTCCACCCGCAGCATCGTCCTCACGCCGTATTGGTCCGCACGCATCTCGCGCACCTGGTTCAGAGACATGCCTGGCCTGGTGATGGCCTGTATCCCGTTCTGGCCCGTGAGGAGCTGGCGCAACTGGCGGTAGCCCTCCTTGTTCGAGACCAGGAAGTCGATGTCGACCGATTCGCGGTACTCGCCGTAGCGCAGCGCCATGGCCGTACCGCCGCCGAAGAGGCACTCGTTGATGGCCAGACTCTCGGCGTTCAGCGCCTCGAGGATGCTCGCCACGCGGCGATGGTGCTCACGCTCAAACAAGCAGACGCCCTCCGCCAAGCGTGGCTGCAAGGGCCCGGACCAGGGCGCGCTCGCTCGGTTCCATGCCAGCCTCGTCGATGTGCCGCCAGTTGCGCTCGTACAGGTTCAAGGCCTGCACCGGGGTGACCTCGGCCACGCCGTGAAGCTGCCATGCCAGGCGCTTGAGCTGCGGATACTCGTCCAGGCCAATGCTCGCCGGCACGCCGGGCTGGCGCTCAACGGCTCTGCCTGTTGGTGGATCGGCCACCTCGAGCTCGAGGCCCAGGGCCGCGATCACGCTCAGGTAAGCGCCCATGGTCACCGACGGCTCCCCGCGCTCGATGCGGTGCAACGTGGCCCTCGAGATGCCGGCGGCTTCGGCGGCCGACGTGGCGGTCACCTTGTGCTGCTTTCGATGTGCGTGCAGGCGACTTCCAATCGCCACGAGCCGGGCCGCCAGGATTTCGCCAATCGGAGGAGCTTTGGCTGGCATAGTGTTGCTCATTATAGGCGCGAAAGAAAAAGCGTATGAAATGAGGCGCACATGCGTCAATGGGGTCAGGTCTTAAATCTGAAGGCCTTCAGATTTAAGACCTGACCCCTATCCGCTGCTGTGTCGGATGTCATGCGGTGCCTGGAATGTTTCCTGCGCTCGTACCGGCGCCAGCGCCAACTCCCATACCATCGCACCGATCAGGTCCGTCAGCTCGGTGGGGTCAGGTCTTGCCTTTTGCCTACCACCTAGTAGGCAAAAGGCAAGACCTGACCCCGAACTCTCGAACTCTCGCCCGAACTTTCGGGCTCACAACTGTTGGAAGATCGGGTTGTCGCGCTGGTGTTGGCGCCCGTAGATCCATGAAGAGGAGTTTGTGATGCAGGTGCAACGCAAGATCATCGATGTTCACGACACGCAAGTGGTGCTCGACCTCCCGCAGTCGTTCGTCAACCACCGCGTCGAGGTCATCGCGCTGACGGTGGACGAAGAGCCGGCCATCACCCGGGCGATCCGCCAACCTCACCCAGACCTGGCGGGCAAGGGCAAGACGCTCGGTGATCTGATTTCGCCGATCGTCGATCCAGAGGACTGGGCAGAGACACCATGATCGTGCTGGACACGCACATCTGGTACTGGTGGATCAACGCTGATCGAGGCCGGGTGTCGTCCGCACAGATCGAGGCGCTGCGAACCACGGCACGCGTTGGGGTCAGCGCCGTTTCCTGCTTCGAGATGGCACATGCCGTGCGGCGCGGGAGGATCGAGCTTCCCGTCCCGATGCGCGAGTGGTTCGCCAAGGCTTTGGGCGGCTCCCGTATCGAACTCTTCCCGCTGACGCCGGCAATCGCATCTCGCGCCGTCGACCTGACCGACCGGCACCGTGACCCCTTCGACCGCATCATCATCGCCACCGCTCTGGAACTGGATGGGCAGTTGGCCTCGGCCGATGGGCAATTCGCCGCCTACCCCGAGCTTGCGGGTCGGCTGCTGGCATAGCGCCTCGGCTGCACTCTGCGACAAGCCCATGCGCATCCTCCACGTCCTGGACCACTCCATCCCCCTGCACAGCGGCTACACCTTCCGCACGCTGGCCCTGCTGCGCGAGCAGCGCCGCCTGGGCTGGGAGACCTTCCACCTAACCAGCCCCAAGCACGCCGCGCCCGGCGGCCCGGAAGAAACCGTCGACGGCTGGCACTTCCACCGCACGCCCGCACCCACCGGCCCCAAACTGCCCGGCCTGGCCGAAAACGCCCTGATGAAGGCCACCCAGCAGCGCCTGCTGGAAGTGGCGCGCAAGGTGCAGCCCCACATCCTGCACGCCCACTCACCCGTACTCAACGCCATCCCCGCGCTGCGCGTGGGGCGCGAGCTGGGCATCCCCGTGGTCTACGAAGTGCGCGCCTTCTGGGAAGACGCCGCGGTGGACCACGGCACCACCACCGAAGGCAGCCTGCGCTACCGCCTGACGCGCCGCCTGGAAACCCATGCCCTGCGCCAGGCCGACCACGTGTTCACCATCTGCGAAGGCCTGCGCAAGGACATCGCTGCGCGTGGCATCCCGGCCAGCAAGGTGACGGTGATTCCCAACGCCGTGGACATCGACAACTTCGAACCCGGCGGCACGCCCGACGCCGCGCTCAAGGCCCGCCTGGGCCTGCAAGGCGCCACGGTGCTGGGCTTCATCGGCAGCTTCTACGCCTACGAAGGGCTGGACCTGCTGCTGGCCGCGCTGCCCGCGCTGCTGCAGCACAGGCCCGACCTGCGTGTGTTGCTGGTGGGCGGTGGCCCGCAGGACGCCGCGCTCAAGGCGCAGGCGCTGCAACTGGGCGTAGCCGACAAGGTGGTCTTCACCGGCCGTGTGCCGCACGCCGAAGTGCAGCGCTACTACGACCTGGTGGACGTGCTCACCTACCCGCGCCACAGCATGCGGCTGACGGAACTGGTGACCCCGCTCAAGCCGCTGGAGGCCATGGCCCAAGGCCGGTTGCTGGTGGCCAGCGACGTGGGCGGGCACAGGGAACTCATCCGCCACGGCGAGACCGGCATGCTGTTCCGGGCCGGCAGCGCCGACGCGCTGGCCCAGGCCGTGCTGGGCTTGCTGGGCCGGCGCAGTGAATGGCCCGTGCTGCGCGCCGCCGGGCGCCGCTTCGTCGAAGCCGAACGGAACTGGCGCACCAGCGCCGCCCACTATCGCCCGGTTTTCGAAAGCCTGGCCCTCCAACCCGCCTGACATGCCCGCACCAGTTGCCAGCGCCTCGAGCACGGGGCCGTCCGCCTACAGCCTGCTCGGCCAGCCGGGCCGGGTGCTGCGCGCAATGGCGTCCAACCAGCTCGCGCGGTTTGCGCCAGGCCTTTACGTGCGCCTGACGGGCCAAACCGGCCGCGGCGCCGCCGCCGAGGAAGAGCCCGCCGACATCGCGCAGTACTTTCATGACTGTGTCGACGCTTACTTCGACCACCTCCACATCGCACCCGCAAACGTCCCCGCCTTCCTGGCCGGCAAGACGCTCATGGAATACGGCCCCGGCGACCTGCCCGGCGTGGCCGCCCTCATGGTGGCGCGCGGTGCGCACAAGGTGTACTGCGTCGACCGCTTCCCGCTCGTCAACCTGTCACCCAAGAACGCGCGTGTCCTGGGTGACCTCATCGAAGGCAGCCACGGCCAGGAGCGCCAGCGCCTGTTGGCCTGCCTGGCCAACCCCCACGACCCCGCCGCCGGCTTTGCACC
>JACZKT010000559.1 GCA_014859905.1 Rubrivivax sp. | reverse complement strand
CCTTGAGCGAGATCGCCTGGCCCAGCGCGCTGCCATAGGTGCGCGCCATCAGCACCGTGGCGAAGAACTGGATCGTCACGATGCCCGCCAGCATGAGGTGGCCGCTTTCGCCGGTATCGCTCGCAATGCGCGCGATGGTCGGCAGCAGCACGACGCCGATGAAGGACAGGAAGACCCAGGCCTGTGTGGCCAGCAACTGCACCGAGCTCACGCAGTAGGTGTAGACGACGAGGATCAGTGCCAGCTTGTCGTACGGCGTGCCGAGCGACCAGAACAGCCACACCGCGATGCCCCACAGGCTGCCCTGCAGCAGCACCAGCACGCGCCAGCTGCGGCGCCAGGCCAGCAAGGTGGCCTCGTCGGCTGCGCTCAGGCGCAGATAGCGCAGGTAGTGCAGCAGCCGCAGCACCCACAGCGACGCCAGCGCGCCGACCCAGCCCCACAGACGCCAGGTCTCGGCCAGCGGTGCGTACAGCACGATGACCACCGCCATGCCCAGCAGGTAGCCGATCAGCGTGGCCGGCGTCTGCACGTACAGCGCGCGCATGTGGTCGACATCGCTGCCAGCCGACCCGCGTCCATGGGCGCCCGTCAGGCGCAGCCGGTCGGCGTCGGCGTTCATGGGTCCACCTTCGTGCTGCGCACTTCGGTCTTCGTCCTCGGGACGGCCCGGCGGACTCATGCGGCTGCGGCGCAGCGTGGTGGCGGCAACCCCAACGCCCGCAGGCTACTCGGGCGGCCGCCGCGCAAAGAAGCCGCCCTGGCCCTGCGTCATCTGGCTCACCGCCAGCACGGCCTGCGTGCGCGAGCTGACATTCAGCGCGCGCAGCACCGCGGCCACGTGGTCCTTGACGGTTTCCACCGACAGGTTGAGCTGGCGCGCGATGAGCTTGTTGGGCAGACCCTGCAGCAGCAGCGACAGCACCTCGGCCTGGCGCGGCGTGAGGCCGACGTCGTCGATCGATCGCTGCTGCACCCAGCGGCGGGGCGCCGGCCACGGCGCCGAACGGCGGCGGAGCCGCAGGCCGCATCACGTCGGGCACGGTGTCGCCGGCACTGCGCCCCGCGGCGGAGAAGTCGAGCCCCAGCATCGAAGGCGGCACGTACATCGAACCCGACATCACCATGCGCAGCGCCTCGTGCAACTCGCCGTTCGACGAGCGCTTGGGCACGAAACCCATGGCACCGAGGTCGATGGCGCGGATGACGTCGCTGGCGCGGTCCGACGCCGAGACCACGACCACCGGCACCGCTGGGTAGGTGTTGCGAAACTCGGCCAGCACGTCGAAGCCGTCGGCGTCGCCCAGCGCCAGGTCGAGCAGCACGAGGTCATGGTCGGGGTCTTCGCGCAAGGTGGCACGTGCGCCCGCGGCGCTGTCGACGCCGGTCACGGTGACGTCACTGCCGATGCTGTGGATCACGGCCTGCAGCGCGGCCAGGATGAGCGGGTGGTCGTCGACCAGCAGCACCTTCATGTCGTCTCCTTGCCCCGCGTCGCGGGTAGGCCCGGGCATTGTGGGTCAGCGACCCCGCTGCCGGCAACCCACTTCGGCGGTGCCGGCGTCCTAGATGAAACGCCGCGACACCGATTCGGCGACGCAGGCCGGTTTGGCCGAGCCTTCGAGTTCGATGGTCGATTCCACGGTCAGCTGGGCGCCGCCGTTCAGGGGCTCGTAGGACAGCAGTCTGAAGCGCCCGCGCAGGCGGCTACCAGAGCGCACCGGCGCCGGGAAACGAACGCGGTTGAGGCCGTAATTGACACCCATGCGCACGTCGTCGATGGCGAATCCGGTTTCGAACAGCGCCGGCAGCAGGCTCAGTGTCAGGAAGCCATGCGCCACCGTGGCGCCAAACGGCCCGCCGGCGGCGCGCGGCGGGTCGGTGTGGATCCACTGGTGGTCGCCGGTGGCCTGGGCGAAAAGGTCGATGCGCGCCTGGTCGACGAGCAGCCAGTCGCTGTGGCCCAGCTCCTGCCCCACCAGCGCCTGCAGGTCGGCCAGATGCGCATAGTGCTTCATTGGCCGATCCAGGCGCTCAAGGGCTGCCATTGCTCGAGGTCGCGTTCGACGCGGCTGGGCGCCACGTCCCACAGCGTCAGCCCGCGTGCCGCCAGCTGCACGTAGTTCTGGGTGTCGCGCAGCCAGCCTAGCACCGGCACCGGCAGCGTCGACAGGTAGTGGTGCAACTGCTCGTTCGCTCGCGTGTGCTCGCGCACGCGCATGCCGACGAGGCCCAGTTGCACCTCGCCGGCGCGGCGGTGCTGGCGCAGCGCCTGCACGAAGGTGTGCGTGGCCTGGATGTCGAACAGGCTGGGCTGCAGCGGGATCAGGATGCGATCGGCGATGCGCATCACTGCCTCCAGCCGCTTGCCGTGCAGGCCGGCCGGGGTGTCCAGCACGACATGCGTGGTGCCC
The DNA here is from genome assembly GCA_014859905.1 of Rubrivivax sp. Lineage (GTDB taxonomy): Bacteria > Pseudomonadota > Gammaproteobacteria > Burkholderiales > Burkholderiaceae_C > Rubrivivax. Next base: position 5,818 of record JACZKT010000559.1, on the reverse strand, counting down.
TTGGGCGGGCGCACGATGTGATCGCTGGCGACTTCCCAGCTGCTGATGGCGGGCAGCTGCGGCGGCCGCAAGGCCAGCCATTGACGCGCCGACTGTTGCCGGTCGACGTCGCCCAGCATCACCGCGTGGCCGGCGGCAGCCAGGCAGCCGGCGATATTGGTGGCCAGCGTGCTCTTGCCGACGCCGCCCTTGGGGTTGGCAACCACGATCACGGGCATGGGGCTCCTCTCACCGCCGCTTCACCTCGGCTCGCGGCTGTGGCTATGGTAGCGCTGCGGGCTGCAGCATCGCGCCAGCGCACAGCGAACGCGACGACCGCAAGCTGCAGCGGTGCCGCGGCGTCACTTCAGCCCGTCCCACAGCAGCTTGACACCGGTCAGCCCCATGCCGGTGTAGGCGAGGCGGTAGAACCAGGTCGAATCGACACGGCGCACCAGCCAGACACCGGCCCACACCCCCAGCGGTGCCAGCGGCAGCAGCACCAGCGCGGTGGCCATGTTGCGCAGATCGATGAGGCCGAGCGCCGCATAGGGGATCCACTTGGCCAGGTTCACGGCGGCGAAGAACACCGCCATCGTGCCGCTGAGCACGCGCGGCTCCAGCTTCAGCGGCAGCGTGTAGGCGCTGATCGGCGGCCCGCCGGCATGCGCCACGAAGCTGGTGAAGCCCGACACCGTGGCGCAGGCGCGACCGACCCAGGGCGAGGCCGGCGGCGCGCCGCGGCGCGGCGCAAACAGCAGCCGCTGGGCCAGGAAGGCCAGCGTCAGTGCACCCACCAGGCCGGCCACCGCCTGCGTCGAAAGGACGCCGAACAGCAGCGCGCCGATGACCACGCCGAGCAGCCCGAAGGGCAGCAACAGCTTCACCAGGGCCGGGTCGCGTTCGCGCCACAACTGCTGCAGTCCGGCCGCGTCCATCACCATCAGCAGCGGCAACATGATCGCCGCCGCCTGCGGCACCGGCATCGTGAGCGCGATCATCGGTGTCGCCAGGGCACCGAAGCCGCTGGCGAATCCGCTCTTGGCCAGACCCGTCAGCAGCACGGCCGGCACGGCCACGGCGTAGAACCAGGGGTCGTTGACGATCGGGATCATGCCGCGCCGCTCCGCCGCAGGCCGCCGAGGCGGGCGTGCCTTTCAGGCAAGCCGACAGGCCTCGTCGAAAGTCAGGCGCGGGTTGCGCGGCAAGACCTTGGCCGGGTCGCCGGTACCCAGCGTGCAGACGAAGTTGGTGCGCACCGTGGTGCCGGCCCAGAAGGCGGCGTCCATCTTCGCGGCGTCGAAACCGCTCATCGGGCCGCAGTCCAGGCCCAGCGCGCGCGCCGCCAGCATCAGGTAGGCGCCCTGCAGGCTGGAGTTGCGCATCGCCGTGCTGGCGATGAGATCGGCCTTGCCGGCGAACCACGAGCGCGCGTCGGTGTGCGGAAACAGCTTGGGCAGCTGTTCGTGGAAGGCCATGTCCATGCCGATGATGGCCGTCACCGGCGCCTCGCGCACCTTGGGCTGGTTGCCCGGGCTCATGCAGGCCAGCAGCCGGTCCTTGGCCCCGCCGCTGCGCACGAAGACGAAACGCGCCGGGCTGCTGTTGGCCGAGGTCGGGCCCCATTTCAGCAGTTCATAGAGCTCGTGCAGCTTGGCATCGGGCAGCGGCCGGTCGAGGTAGCCGTTCTGCGTGCGGGCGTCGGTGAAGAGCTGTGCGGTGGTGACGTTCATCGGCTGGGGTGTGGCGGCGGGAGCGACAATTCTCGGATGTTCCAGCCCAACCAGTCGGATGTGAGGCGATTCTTCTGCGCCGCCTACGCCGGGCAGCGCGCCGCGGCACCGCTGGACCCGATGGCCGCGCTCGCCGCGCGCTGGATCGCCGAGCACCCCGAGTACCACGCCGACCTGGCCGACGAGACGGCGGCGCTGCAGGCCGTCTACACGGTGGAGGACGGCCGCACGAACCCCTTCCTGCACCTGTCCATGCACCTCACGATCGAGGAGCAGGTGGCGATCGACCAGCCCACCGGCATGCGCCAGGCGGTGGCACTGCTGGCGGCGCGCCGCGGCTCGATGCACGAGGCCCACCACGAGGTGATGGAATGCCTGGGCGAGATGATCTGGGCCTCGCAGCGCAGCGGGCTGCCGCCCGACGGCCTGGCCTACGTCGAGGCCGTGCGGCGGCGGGCGACGCGCTGAGCGTCGTTCAGCGCAGCGTGACCCAGGGCACCTCGAGCCAGTTGTCGGCGCGGTGCACCGCGTCGACATTGCTGCGCGCGGCCCAGGGGATGACTTGGCGGTGCAGCGGCAGCAGGTGCACCTGGTCCTTGAATTCGCGCAGCGCGGCCTTCACCAGCGCCTCGCGTTTGGCCGCATCGGGCTCGGCGCTGGAGCGGGCTGCCAGCGCGTCGAAGCGCTCGTTGTGCCAGCCGCCGTAGTTGTACAGGCCCACGCCCTTGTCGCCGCGGCCGCGCAGCACCGGGGTGATGATGGTCTCCGCGTCGGTGATCGAACCACCCCAGCCGTACAGGTACAGGCTGGTGTCCATCTTCTCCAGCTTGGGAAAGTAGGTCACGCGCGGCATCGCGTTGACCTTCACGCGCACCTTGATCTGCGCCCACATGCCGGCCAGCGCGATGCAGATCTCCTCGTCGTTGACGTAGCGGTTGTTGGGGCAGTCGAGCGTGACCTCGAAGCCCTCGCCATGCCCGGCCGCGGCCATCAGCGCACGCGCACGGGCCAGGTCGAAGGGCAGCCGCGCCTCGAGCGCCGGGTCGCCGTAGGCACCCAGCGGCGACGGCGTGATGCCGCCGGTGGGGAAGCTCTGGCCGTTCATCAGCTTGCCCTTCAGCGTCTCGATGTCGATCGCGTGGTACAGCGCCTGGCGCACACGCAGGTCCTTGAACGGGTTGCCGTCGCCGGGCACCTTGGCGTAAAGCAGCTTGTCACGCGACTGGTCCATGGCGATGAAGACGATGCGGTTCTCGGGCCCGTCGATGACCTTCACGCCGGCGGTGTTGCGCAGCCGCGCGATGTCGCGCGGCGCCGGGTCGAGCACGAAGTCGATCTCGCCCGACACCAGCGCCGCCAGACGGGTGGCGTCGTTGGCGATCGGCGTGTAGACGATCTCCTGCACATTGCCGTCGAAGCGGCCCCACCAGCCGGTGTGGCGCTTGAAGGTGGTCTTGATGCCGGGCTGGCGGCTCGCCAGCACGAACGCTCCGGTGCCGTTGGCGTTGAAGGAGGCATGGCTTTCCTCCTTGTTCTTGTAGTCCAGCGGCTTGGTGACCTTGTGCTTTTCCGCCCAGGCGCGGCTCATCATCACCTGGGTGCCGATGTGCTGCAGGAAGATCGGGTTGGCCTTGTCGAGCCGGAACTCCACCGTCAGCGCGTCCACCGCCACCGGCGTGCCCAGCGCGTTGGCGTAGACGCTCAGCTGCGAGGTCGGCTCCTTGGCGCGGTTGATGGAGAACACCACGTCGTCGGCCGTGAACGGCGTGCCGTCGTGGAACCTGACCTGGGGCCGCAGCTTGAAGCGCCAGATCAGCGGGCCGGCCTGCTCCCAGCTCGTCGCCAGTGCCGGCACGATGTCGAGCTGGCGGTCGCGGCTGACCAGGCCTTCGTAGACCTGGCCGTTGATCTGGTTGGTGAGACCCTCGTTCTGCGAGTGCGGGTCCATCGTCTGCGGGTCGCCCTGGCTGGCCCAGCGCAGGGTCTGGGCCGGCGCCGCGGCGCTCGCAGCCAGCAAGGCGGCCAGCGCGAGGGCTGTGACCAGGGACTTCATCGCGGCTCCAATCGGCAAGGGTGGGCGCGAGTGTAGGCAAGCGGCAGACCCGGCCGCGGCGGGAAACGAGGTCCTGCGCCGCTCAGCCGCTCAGCATGGGCAGCACGTCGGCGTCGACCCAGAGCGCTTCCAGGTGCGGGAACCTGGTCGCAGCGTCGACCTCACGGCCGACGATGCGGTCGTTGCAGCCGGGCCGCGACAGGTCCAGCCGCGTCGGCGTGATCGGCAGTTCGGAACGAGTCGAATAGAACGCCTTGACCACCGGCGCCACCAGCTTGCCGGCGTTCTGCTCGACGACCACCGCGAGCCGCCCCGACTCCAGCCGCACCACCGAGCCGGTGGGGTAGATACCCACGCTCTGCACGAAGGCGCTGAACAGCGTGGCGTCGAAGTGGCCCTTCCAGCCCGCCATTCGGGCGATCGACTGCGCCGGGTCCCAGCCCGCCTTGTAGGGGCGGTTGGAGGTGACGGCGTCGTAGACGTCGCAGATCGCACCCATGCGCGCCAGCGTCGTGAGGGCCTCGCCGCTGAGCCGCTGCGGGTAGCCGGTGCCGTCGACGCGTTCGTGGTGGTGCAACACCACGTCGAGCATCTCGGCCGTGGCGCCACGGCCTTCCAGCAGCAGCTCATGGCCACGCACCGGGTGGCTGCGGATGACCTGGAATTCCTCGTCGGTCAGCCGGCCGGGCTTGTTCAGCACCGCCAGCGGCATCATCGCCTTGCCCAGGTCGTGCATCAGCCCGGCCAGTCCGGCCTGGCGGCAGGCGGCCTCGTCTAGGCCCAGCGTGCGCCCGAGCGCCACCATCAGCGCGCACACGGCCACCGAGTGCATGTAGGTGTAGTTGTCCTTGGTCTTCAGGCGCGCCAGGCTCACCAGCGCATCGGGGTTGCGCCAGACCGAGCGCGAGATGTCCTCCACCAGCGGCATGCAGCCGGCGGCGTCGACGGTGCGGCCCATGCGGGTTTCGGTGAACATCGCCAGCACTGCCTCGCGTGCGCGCCGGCAGATGGCAGCGGCACGTTGCACTTCATCCTCGGCCGCATGCGACGCCGGCGCCGGGCTCGCCGGTGGCGCCGCGGCAGGCAGTGGCTCGGCCAGCGCAGGCGCGGGCGTCGGCGTCGGCGTCGGCTCGCTGACGGCGACCAGGTCCAGCCCCAACCGGGTGTCGATCCAGCATTCGGCGACCGCGCATTCGTGCAGGTGCTTGAGGTCCACCGCGTTGTCGATGACGAAGCGCGACCTCCAGAACGGGTGGTCGATCCACGCGCTGTCCAGCTTGTGCAGGTGCATGCCCATGCGGAGCTGCCTGACGGCGATCTTCTTCAACATCGGTCTTGGGCGTTGCGGGCCGGCACGAGTTACGTTACGACGTATATCGGCAGCTCGGCCGCCAGCCTGAGCCTGCCGGCGCAGCGCCGCCGCGGCAACCGTCGCGCTGCGCAGCCGGGTGCGCCGGCACTGGCCTCACTGCCGCACGGCTTCGAACTCGATGATCAGCGCCACCTCGTCGCCGACCCAGCCGTTGGCCACCGCGTAGCTCATGCCGTGGGCGCTGCGCTTGAAGCTGCCGCGCGCCGACACGCCCATCACGTAGGGCTTGCGGCCGAAGCCGCCCAGACTGCCCAGCGGCGACTCGGCGCTCTTGTTCCAGGTCGCCTGCAGGGTCAAGGGCTGCGTCTTGCCCAGCAGTTCGAGCTGGCCGTTGATCTCGAAGCTGCGCTCGCCCGTGCGGCGGGCGGCGGCGGCCGTGAACACCAAGCGTGGGAATTTAGCGCTGTTGAGGAAGTCGGACCCCTTCAGGTGCTCGTCGCGCTGGCGGTGGTTGCTGAAGACGCTGGCGGTCTCGACCTCGATGCGCACCTCGGACAGCTCGCCGCGGCCTTCGTCGAAGCGGTAGCTGCCGCGCGCGGTGCGAAACATCCCCAGCACCTTGGCATAGCCGATGTGGTCGACCAGGAAACCGACCGACAGGTGGTCCGGGTCGATCTCGTAGCGGGCCGGTTGCGCCTGCGCAGGCGCGGCCGCCAGCAGGCCGACGCAGCAGGCCAGGCT
>JACZKT010000558.1 GCA_014859905.1 Rubrivivax sp. | reverse complement strand
TCGCTGCAGCGGCTGCGGCAGCTGCACGAGGCCGGCATCGACTACGTCAAGGTCGATGCCGGCCTCGTGCGCGACGTGGCCTCGAACGACGCGGTGCGCGCCTATGCGCACAGCCTGGTGGCGCTGCTCCACGGCCTGCGCCTGCTGGCCCTGGCCGACGGCGTGAACGACGCCGCCGACCTGGCCGTGTTGTGGGCGCTGGGTTTCGACGGTGCAAGCGGGCCGGCGCTCAGGCCGTCGGCCTAGGCGATGTCGCCTGCGTGCACCGGAAACACGCCGCTGCGGCGGTCGGCGAAGTAGTGCTCCAGCGTCTGCCGCACGGTGCGGAAGGCGAGTTGGTCCCAAGGCACTTCGTCCTCGCGGAACAAGCGTGCCTCGATGGTTTCCGGCCCCGGTGCCAGCGTGGTGTCGAGCATGCGGGCGCGGTAGTAGAGGTGCAGCTGGCCCACGCGGACGACGTTCAGCACCGTGAACAGGCCCTCGAGTTCGACGCGCGCGCCGGCTTCTTCGTCGGTCTCGCGCAAGGCGCCCTCGGCGGTGCTCTCGCCGAGTTCCAGGAAACCCGCCGGCAGCGTCCACAAGCCGTAGCGGGGCTCGATGTTGCGCCGGCACAGCAGCACCTGCTCGCCCCACACCGGCAGCGTGCCGACGACGTTGATCGGGTTTTCGTAGTGGATCTCGGCGCAGGCCGTGCAGACCGCACGCTCGCGGTTGTCGTCGGCCGGCACGAGATACAGCGCCGGCGCACCGCAGACCCGGCAATGCTTGATGCGACGGGGCAGGAACATGCGCTGCAGTGTAGCGGCGGGGCGGGGGTAGCATCGTGGTCTGCCCATCACTCGACAGCCGCCATGAGCCTTGTTTTCGCACCCCCTGCCGCCGTCACCGTGCCCTGCGCCGGCGGCGGTGAGTTTCCCGTCCACCGCATCTACTGCGTCGGCCGCAACTACGCCGAGCACGCCATCGAGATGGGCGGCAGCGGCCGCGAGCCGCCGTTCTTCTTCATGAAGCCGGCCGACGCCGTGGTGCCGGTGGCCGAAGGCGCGACCGGTGTCATCGACTACCCCACGCTGACGTCCAACCTGCACCACGAGATCGAGCTCGTGGTGGCCATCGGGCGCGGCGGCAGCGGCATCCGCGCCGCCGACGCGGCGGCGCACATCTGGGGCTACGCCGTGGGCCTGGACATGACGCGGCGCGACCTGCAGAACGAGATGAAGAAGCAGGGCCGGCCGTGGTCGATCGGCAAGGCTTTCGAGCAGAGCGCGCCCATCGGTCCCATCGTGCCCATCGCGCGCTGCGGCGAGTTGCTCAGCGGCGCCATCACGGTGGCCGTCAACGGCACCCTCAGGCAGCGCGGCGACCTGAAGGACCTGATCTGGAGCGTCAACGAGACCATCGAGCAACTGAGCGCGGCATGGACGCTGCAACCCGGCGACCTGATCTACACCGGTACGCCGGCGGGCGTCGGCGCAGTGGTGCGCGGCGACGTGATGGAAGGCGTCATCGCCGGGCTGGGCACGCTGAAGGTGGCCGTGAGGTAGACCATGGAGCTCTTCAACTACTACCGTTCGTCGGCTTCGTACCGGGTGCGCATCGCGCTCGCCCTGAAGGGCCTGGACTACGACTACCGGCCGGTGCACCTGGCGAAGAACGAGCAGTTCCAGGAGTCGTATGGCGCGGTGTCGGCGGCGCGGCTGGTGCCCATCCTGCGCGACGGCGAGCATCACCTGACGCAGTCGCTGGCGATCATCGAATACCTCGACGAGACGCACCCGCAGCCGCCGCTGCTGCCGGCCGCGCCCGCCGAACGCGCGCGCGTGCGCGGGCTGGCGATGGACATCGCCTGCGAGATCCACCCGCTGAACAACCTGCGCGTGCTGCGCTACCTGGTGCGCGACCTGAAGGTCAGCGAGGACGACAAGAACCGCTGGTACCGGCACTGGGTGGAGACCGGGCTCGAGGTCGTCGAACGCCAGCTGGCGGCGCGGCCAGGCACCTACTGCCACGGCGAGACGCCCACGCTCGCCGATTGCGTGCTGGTGCCGCAGGTCTTCAACGCCCGCCGCTTCGAGTGCCGGCTGGACCATCTGCCGCAAGTCATGCGCGTGTTCGAAGCCTGCATGAAGCTGGACGCCTTCGAGTTGACGCGGCCCGAGGCCTGCCCCGACGCCGAATGAGCGCAGCGTGAGCCTGCCGCCGCTGCTGCAGCCACTGTGGCCGGCGCCGCCCAACGTGCACGCCGGCATGAGCCAGCGCGCCGGCCACAGTGGCTGCAG
>JACZKT010000557.1 GCA_014859905.1 Rubrivivax sp. | reverse complement strand
GATCACGCAGGCCTGGCGGCATGCGCAGTGGCGCAAGGCCTGCGGCTGCCGGCCGGCCTGCGAACGCGCCCAGGCAGCGCGCCGGATGTCCGAGAGCTTGCGCAACAGCGATTCGATGAGGGCGCGGAACTCGCCCGCCTTGCGCCACTGCGCATGCCGCCAGGCCTGCGTGATCATCGTGGCCGGCAACTTCTCGTCGCAGCCGGCCACCGTGCCGTCGACCTTCAGCGCAGCGGCGGCCTGCACGAGCACCGGGCCCGCGGTCTCGTCGCCGCGCGCCTCGGCTTCGGCGCCCAGTCGTGCTGCGGCCGCGGTCCACAGCGCCGACAGATCGCCCTGCGCACCGTCGGCCACCGCGGTGCGTATCTCGCGCTCCAGGCGCAGCAGGTGCCGGCGCAGGCGCTCACCTTCGATACCTCGCGGCGCCAGTGCCAGCGCGAGGCGGTTGACCAGCGTCGACAGCGCGACCGCAAAGCCGTCCTCGCCCGGCGCTTCGAGCAGCACCACGGGGTAGTCGTGGCGCAGGCGATTCAGATCGCCGTAGGCGGCCAGCAGCGCCGGCCGCAGCGTGCCGACGTCGACCGCCGAGAAGCCCGTGCCTGCGCGTCGGCCAGTGAAGTGGAAGAGCCCCTGGTCGGGGTAGTGGGTGGCCATGTCCATCGCTGTTGCCTTGGTCGGATCGTCGGGGGTCGTGCGCTCACGCGGCGCGTGCCAGCTCCGCGTCTTGCTCGGGCCAGATCGTGTACTTGTCGAGCTCGGCGTCGAGCCCGGCGCGCGTGAGCTCGGGCGAGCGGGGTGCGCCGGCGTTGCGCAGGTCCTCGTAGCACGGCACGGCGGGGTTGTGGTACAGGATGCCCACCGGGATCGGGTCCTCGCAGGAGGCGATCTCGCGTGCGCGGTCGATGTCCAGCGGGTCGTGTTCGCGCTGGTTGCGATAGACGCGGCTGACCTCGTCGCTGGGCTGCAGGCCGTTGGCGTGCGTCAGCAGCAGCGTGCGGCTCGGGTCGTGCAGCCAGGGCTCGAACATCTTGGGCATGAACTCGGTGCAGCGCTGGATGATGCGCACGAACGAGAAGCCGCGGTGCTTGAACGCCTTGTGGACGATGTCGTAGACCTGCTCGGGCATCCAGTCCACGCCCTGGGCGATGAACGACGCGTTCTGCACCCCCAGCGAGACCGTCAGCGGGTTGAGTGCCTCGAGCACCGACCCCCGCGGCGTGGTGTTGCTCTTGAAGCCGATCGGCGAGGTCGGCGAGGCCTGCTTCTTGGTCAGCCCGTAGACATGGTTGTCGTGCAGGATGACCGTGAGGTTCATGTTGTAGCGAATGGCGTGGATCCAGTGCGCCGCGCCGATGCTGCAGCAGTCGCCGTCACCCGTGTTCACGAACACGTGCAGGTCGGGCCGCGCCATCTTCACGCCCTCGGCGATCGGGAAGGCACGGCCGTGGATGCCGTGGAAGCCGTAGGTCTTCATGTAGTGCGGGAAGCGGCTCGAGCAGCCGATGCCCGACACGAAGACCGTGCGCTCGGGTGCCAGGTCCTCGTCGCGACACACGCGCTGCACGGCGGCCAGGATTGCGTTGTCGCCGCAGCCGCCGCACCAGCGCGGCACGCCGCCCTGGTAGTCCTCCAGCGCGTGCTGCTCTTCGTGGATGCGGATGATGCATTGGTTGAGTGCTGATCCCATGACTCGTCTCCTTCAGGCTTGGCGTTTCTTCATCTGGGCCAGCGCGACGTCGACGACGCTGCCGGGTTTGATCGGCTGGCCGCGCGCTTCGCTCCAGCAGTCCACGTCCACCAGGTAGCGTGAGCGCAGCATCATGGCCAGCGCCGAATAGCGGCGGTTGTCCTCGTCGATGAGTTCGTCCTTGAGGGTGTCGGACCAGTTGCCCTCGATCGTCATCACCTGCTTGAAGCGCTGCAGGATTTCGCGGATGCCCGAAGGCAGCGGCTGGATGAAACGCAGGTGCAGCGACGACACCGCCAGCCCCTTCGCGCGCAGCCGGTCCACGGCTTCCTCGATGGCACCCTGCGTGCCGCCCCAGCCCACCAGCAGCAGGTCGCCTTCGGGCGCACCGTAGACCGGTGGCGTCTTCAGCGTCTTCTGCAGCGCCGCCAGCTTGAGGCTGCGGGCGCGCAGCCCCTCCTCGTTCGTCTCCGGGTCGTAGGCCACCTTGCTGCTGCGGTCGTGGGCGAGCCCGGTGACGGTGTGCATGCCGCCGGGCTGCCCGGGGATGAAGCGCCGCGCGATGCCGGTCACCGGGTCCCAGTCGTAGGGTTTGGCGCCTTCGGGCACCGGAGACTGGTCGATCGGCGGCGCCAGCCAGTCTTCGCTGAACTGCGGGCGCGGGAAAGGCTGCTGGGCGGTCGACAGGCTGGCGTCGGACAGCACCACGACGACCATGTTGAAGGTCTCGGCGATCTTGCGCGCGGTGATCATCGCGTAGAAGCAGTCCTCGATGCCGCTGACGGCCATTACCACCTTGGGCGCGTCGCCGTGGCTGCCGTAGATGGCGGTGAGCAGGTCGCCCTGTTCCACCTTCGTCGGCTGCCCGGTGCTGGGCCCGCCGCGCTGCACGTTGACGACGACGAGCGGGATCTCGGCCATCACCGCCAGCCCCAGGCCCTCCTGCTTGAGCGAGTAGCCGGGGCCCGAGGTGATGGTCACCGCGCAGCGGCCGGCGTACGAGGCGCCGATGGCGAAGGCACAGGCGGCGATCTCGTCCTCGGCCTGGTGCACGAGGCCGCCGACACGTTCGAAACACTCGCTCAGGTAGTGCGATGCCGACGTCGCCGGCGTGATCGGGTACATGGCGCAGATGTCCATGCCGGAGGCGAGCACACCCAGGGCGATGGCGGTATTGCCGCTGACCACGACCTGCGGTTCGGCCACGGCCTGGGCCGGGATGCGGTACTTGAAGTCCAGCGTGCGCTCGGCCCAGTCGTAGCCGGCCTCCAGCAGTCGCACGTTGGACGAAATGACCTGCGCGTCCTTCTTGCCGAAGATCTGCGCGATCTGGGCCCGCGCCAGCTCGAGGTCGAAGCTGTAGATGCTGCACAGCGTGCCGAGAACGAACATGTTCTTGCCACGCTTGGGGTCGGACATCAGCGCGCGGCACTCGTGTTCCAGCGGCATCTCGAGAACCCGGTAGCCGCCGTCGGTCAGGGCCTTCACGGTCTCCAGGTAGGAGGTGACGACCTGCGGGTCCTTGTGCTCGCGCCAAACGCTTTCGAGCAGGATCGTGGCCCCGGGCTTGAGCTCGCCGGCGCGCACGCGACCGAGCAGCACCTGCTCGTTGAAGGCCATCACGAGGTCGGTCTGGTCGCCGCCGTTGGTGATGGGGCCCGAACCCATGCGGATGCGGATGCCGCTGGCGCCGGCGACGCTGCGCGCCGGCGGCCGGATCTCGGCGGGAATGATCTCCACCGTCCAGATGCCGTTGCCGCTGCGCGCCGCGATGGCGGCCAGGCTCTGGCCGCAGCGCTGCGCGCCCTCGCCGGAATCGCTGATGACCTCGACGATGTGCTCGGGCAGGTCCAGCGCCGGTTTGGCGCTGGCCAGGGTCTCGGGCTTGTCGAGCAGGGCGGTGTCGTTCATGAACCTTCCTCGTTGGAGTCTTGCTTCGGGAACCTTGAACTCAGGCCACGCGCACACGCGCACAGCCATGCTCGGCGCGGGCGATGCCGAACAGCGTGTCGGCCGCTTCGCCGCCGTAGACGGCGTCGCTGTCGCGCAGGCCCAGCCAGGCCTTCATGGCGCGCGCCGCCTTGCGGCCGGCGCCCATGGCCTGGATCACGGTGGCTGCCCCGGTGACGATGTCGCCACCGGCCCACACGCCGACCATGGACGTGGCCAGCTTGTCGTCGGTGGCGATGTAGCCGCGTTTGTCGAGTGCGAGCTTGCAGGTCTGGCCGAGGATCGGGTTGGCGTTGGTGCCGATGGCGAAGACCACCATGTCGCACTCGAACTCGAACTCGCTGCCGGGCACGGGCACCGGCCGGCGCCGGCCCGAGGCGTCGGGCTCGCCGAGCTCCATGCGCACGCAGCGCAGCGCACGCACGCTGCCCTGGTCGTCGGCCAGGATCTCGATCGGGCTCGTCAGCCAGTTGAAGTCCACGCCTTCCTGTTCGGCGTGGTGGATCTCCTCGGCGCGCGCCGGCGCTTCGGTCTTGCTGCGGCGGTAGATGCAGTGCACCGATTCGGCGCCCAGCCGCAGCGAGACGCGCAGGGCGTCCATCGCGGTGTTGCCGGCGCCGATGACGGCGACATGCTTGCCCGGCTGCAGCGGGGTGTCGAAGTTCGGAAAGTCGCGCGCGTGCAGCAGGTTGCAGCGTGTCAGCAACTCGTTGGCCGACAGCACGCCGTTGAGCGATTCACCGGGGATGCCCATGAAGCTGGGGTAGCCGGCGCCGGTGCCGATGAAGACGGCGTTGAAGCCCATCTCGGTGATCATCTGCTCGATCGTGAACAGCCGCCCGACCAGCGTGTTGCACTCGAAACGCACGCCGAGCTGCTCGACCTTGCGGATCTCGGCGTCGACGATGTTGTTGGGCAGCCGGAAGTCCGGTATGCCGTACTTGAGCACGCCGCCGGGCTGGTGGAAGGCCTCGTAGACCACCACCTCGCAGCCGGCCTTGGCCATGTCGGCGGCACAGGCCAGGCCGGCGGGGCCGGCGCCGACGATGCCCACGCGCAGGCCGTTGGGCTCGATGTAGGGCACGTTGGCCCAGCCCTCGCGGATGGCGGTGTCGCCGATGAAGCGCTCGAGGCGGCCGATGGCCACCGGTTCCAGCCCGGACGACTCCTGGCCCACCGTGCACACGCCTTCGCACTGGTTCTCCTGCGGGCACACGCGGCCGCACACCGAAGGCAGCAGGTTGGTGTCGGTGATGATGTCGTAGGCGCCGTGGTAGTGCTTCTCGCTGATCTTCTTGATGAAGCCCGGGATGTCGATGCCGACCGGGCAGCCGCGCACGCAGGGCTCGTCGGCGCATTGCAGGCAGCGCTCGGCCTCGACCAGCGCCTCTTCCAGGCGGTAGCCCAGCGAGACCTCGTCGAAGTTGCGTGCACGTACCTGCGGGTCCTGCTCCTGAACAGGCGTGCGCTCCTGCGGGATGCTGCGGATGGTCTTCTTCTTCGGCTTGGTGGCCATCGTCTGTCTCCTAAGCCGGCAGAGCCGGAACCAAACAAGTAATACGATGGCCGGCGAACCGATGGCGAGGTGATCGACCATGGCTGCGACGGCACTGACTGAGCGATACGCGGTGAACCTGCATGGTGTGCTGTCGTGCTACGACCGCATCATCGTCACGGGCACTCTGCCCGGGGCGTGTTACGCGGGCGGGATGACGAGTTTTCTGTTCTCGCGCGGCATCCGCATCTTCGACTACCCGCGCTTTGCCGAGCCCTTGCGTGATCGTGTTCGCGAGCGAGCGCAACAGGTGTGCGACGCTGCTGGCATTCAAATCGAGCACGTCAACAAGACCCACATCCGCAAGGAAGACCTCGTGGTCCGGGTGCTGGCGGCGCGGCCTCAAGCCGAACGCGACAGGCCTGGCCTGGTGCACGTGATCTCGGCCATGGAGGCCTGCCCGAGCTACAAGCCGTGGTTGGACAAGAGCAACGGGCACGTCTTCTTGCGTGCGGATACGGGCAAGTGCCTGCACTACTACTTCTACTTCATCGACGAGGCGTTCGGCCTGTGCTACCTGCGCGTGCCGACCTGGGCGCCGTTCGGCCTGCAGTTCTACTGCAACGGCCACAGCGCGCTGGCACGTTCGCTGCAGCGCGAGGGCATCGAATTCGTGCAGGAGGACAACGCCTTCTTGCGCGTCACCGATCTGACCCGTGCGCAAGCGCTGGCCGATGCCTTCAACCCGGAGCAATTGCACCGGCGCCTGACGCGCTACGCGCACTGGCTGTGCCCGGTGGCCGACGTGTTCGTCCAGGACGACTGGCACTGGAGCATTCGCCAAGCCGAGTACTCCACCGACTTGATGTTTCGCAGCGAGCAGATCCTCGTGCCGCTGTACGACGCGATCTCGCGCCAGGCGGTGCTGGCCGCCGACGCGCCGCGCGTGGCGGGATTCCTGGGCAAGAAGATCACCCCGACGCTGGCGCAGGAGCTCGGTTCGCGACTGTCCACGCGCATCGAGGGCCGCTGCATCAAGCACTACATGGGCGCAGTCGGCGTAAAGGTCTACGACAAGTTCTCGCGCGTGCTGCGCGTGGAGACCACCGTCAACGACGTGAGCTTTTTCAAGCACCACCGCAGGGTGGAACACAAGGACTCTTCGGCCACGCGCGAGCTCGCGCCGCTGAAGAAGTCGATCTACAGCCTGATCGACCTGCGCGAGATCCTGCTGGGTTGCAACCAGCGCTACCTGGCGTTCCTGGCCAGCCTGGACGACCCCAGCGCCGGTGAGCGCGATTTGCAGCGGCTGAGTCAGCCACGCGTGGGTGCGGACCCGTCGGTCAAGGGGCTGAACTTCTTCCACGCCGCCGACCAGGCGCTGCTGCGCACCCTGCAGCACGGCGAGTTCAACATCCACGGTTGGCGCCGAGCCGACCTGGTTGCACGGCTGCACATCGCGCCCACTGCGATGACGCGCCAGCTCAGAAGGCTGCGCCTGCTCGGCCTGATCAAGAAGGTCACCCATACCTATCGCTACTACCTCACCCGACTCGGGCGCGCGGTCATCGCCGCCGCGTGCTCGCTCACGCGATTCAACGTCGTTCCAGCCATGGCTGCTGCACATTGAAGTCTTCGCAAGATCTGTCAACACTGAACTGGTTAGAGACTAGAGGTCGGCCGCGGGGCGATCTTCCACCACCGGCGGCGGCACGGCCGAGGCCTCGGCAGCGTTGCGGATGCGGCAGTTTTCCTGCCAGCTTTGCAGCGCTTCGTTCTCGGCGCGCTTGTAGCGCACCAGCCGTGCCGTGAGGTCTTCGAAGTCCACCAGGTGGCCGTCGAAGTCGGGCCCGTCGACGCAGGCGAACTTGACCTGCTCGCCGATCTTGACGCGGCAACCGCCACACATGCCGGTGCCGTCGACCATCACCGGGTTCAGGCTCACCACGGTGCGGATGCCGTGCGGCCGCGTCACTTCGGCGCAGCCCTTCATCATCACCGGCGGGCCGATGGCCACCACTTCCTCGATGTCCGGGTGCTTCGCGATGGCTTGCTCCAGCCCGGCGGTGACGCGCCCGTGCAGGCCGGCCGAGCCGTCGTCGGTGCAGACGATCAACTCATCGCAGACGGCCGCGAACTTGTCGCGCCAGAACATCAGATCCTTGTTGCGGAAGCCGATGACACCGATGACATAGGCGCCGCTGTCCTTCCACGCCCGGGCCTGTGGAAACACCGGTGCCACGCCCAGACCACCGCCGACGCAGACGACCTTGCGCGCCTTGCCGATGTGGCTGGGCACGCCCATCGGGCCGACCAGAGCGTACAGCGTGCTGCCGACCTGGCAGTCGCGCTGCATCTCCTGCGTCGTCTTGCCGACGGCCTGGATCACGAGCGTGACGGTGCCCTTGTCGGCGTCGAAGTCGGCCAGCGTGAGCGGGATGCGTTCCCCGTGTTCGTGCGCCATGACGATGACGAACTGCCCCGGCCGCGCGGCCTTGGCCATCATCGGGTGCTCGATCTCGAGCAGGTAGGTGACGTCGGAAAAGTCCTGCCGCGCGACGATGGCGTGGCGGGTGCTGTGAGTGTCTCGAGTATCGGCGTTCATGGTTCCCCGCATGCCTGGTGGCCTGTGCGGAGCGCAAGCTACGCTGATGGCGGCAGGGTGGCTTGACCTGTCTCAAGAAGCCTGCAGGCGGCGCGTACCGGCAGGGGCCGACGCGGGCCGGCGGACGCTTGCTGCAGCCCAGGCCCGTGCGGGCTTGAAGCCAGCACGGCCGTGTCATCACGACAACACGATTCATGACAGTTCCGTCGGACTGCGGCCCTCACTTGATCCAGCTCAAGCTGCATGGAGATCCCGAAGTTGAACCCTTGCGCCGCAGCCCCGGTTCGCGCGAGCATTCGCCAAAGAGGGGCAAGATCACCCGGAAGCGCTTCCGTGACGTGCGGAGTCGTTTGATCTGGTGGAGAACGGTCCATCTTCAATCGTCTCGAGACGATCCAAGGGGTAGAGATGGCAAGAAAGATCCCGCATTCGCGGCACGGCCTCTTGGGCCTGTGCCTGGTCGCGCTGCTGGCCTTGTCGGGCTGCGGCGGTGGCGATGGGGCGGCCGGTCCTGCCGGTCCGACCGGACCTGCCGGGCCCGCCGGCCCTGCGGGCCCGACGGGCCCTGGCGGTTCGGGTGGTGCGGGTGTCGTCGCCGTTGGCAGCAACTCGCTGACGAACGCCAGCGCCGTTGCCGCCAACGCCGCAGCCTGGGCTGCGCTCGAGCCCACGGTCACCGTCACCGGCGTCACGATCAACAGCGCGCCGGTGGTCAGTTTTACAGTGCAGGACGGTTTCGGCCGCCCGGTGGTGGGCCTGGGCAACACGACCAAGAGCGCCACGGCGAAGTTCGCCAGCTACCCGAACCTCGCCTTCTCGCTGGCCAAGCTGGTGCCCGGCAGCAACGGCAGCCCCAGCAAGTGGGTGAGCTACATCGTGACCACGGTGGAAACCAATACGGCGGTGCCCGCGCCCACGCGCCCCAGCACCGACAACACCGGTACGCTGGTCGACAACGGTGACGGCAGCTACAAGTACACCTTCTACCGCGATGTCACCGCGATCAAGGACCAGGTCGCAGCGATGACCGTGACCGGCACGAACAACAAGGCCGACCTGGGTGACCTGAGCTACAACGCCAACCTCACGCACCGCCTGACGATCCAGCTCTCGGGCAATGCACCGAGCACGGGCACCAACACACCGACCGGTGCCAACTTGGGCGTCACGGCCGTGCCCATGAAGGTTCCGTTCGACGCCATCTACGACTTCATCCCTGCCACCGGCAAAGCCGTCACCGCGGCCGATTACCAGCGTGACATCACGGCCAACGCCAAGTGCGAGGAATGCCACCGCAAGCTGGGCGGCATCCCCGGCGCGAGCGCAGAAGCCGTCTCGGCCGGCTTCCACGGCGGCAGCCGCAACAACGTCCAGTACTGCGTCGTCTGCCACACCGAGCAGCGTCGGTATGGACGTGCGGAAGCCACGGCCTCGTCGATCAACGGCGTCGTCAAGACCTTCACCGGCAGCACCTACATGCTGGACGGCCGCACGATCGGCGACCTGCCCAACTTCATCCACAAGACCCACCTCGGTGAGATGCTCGCCAACAAGAACTACAACTACGGCGGCGTGCTGTTCAACGAAGTCAAGTACCCGCAGGACGTGCGCAACTGCACCAAGTGCCACGACGGCTCCGACACCTCGACGGCCAAGACCCTGCAGGGCAACAACTGGAAGAATGCGCCCAGCGTCAAGGCCTGCGGCGCCTGCCACGACGGCATCAACTTCGCCACCGGCACCGGCGTGAAGATGAGCGACGCCATGAAGGGCCTGACCTCCAGCGCCTTCGCGCACCCGGTCGGCCCGCAAGCCGACGACTCGATGTGCACGCTGTGCCACAAGTCGGACTCGATCGACCTCTACCACCTGCCGGTGACGCCGCCGAACCTGGCCAGCGCCCTGCATGTCGTAGGCGGCAATGCCAATAGCAACGCGGCCTGGATCGCGTCGAACACGGCGCGCCTGCCCCCGGGTGCCATCAAGGTCACGAACGACGTGAAGAGCGTGTCGCGCAACGCCGGCAAGCAGCCGGTGATGGTGTTCCGCATGCTGCAAAACGGTGCCCGCAAGGACCTGAACGCCAACACGGCCGCCGAGCTGTGGGACAACTTCGTTGGTGCACCCAGCGTGTACTTCGTGTTCGCGGTGCCGCAGGACGGCATCGCGGCGCCGGCCGACTTCAACGCCTCGGCCAGCGTGTACCTGAAGACGCTGTGGAAGGGTACGGGCACGCTCGCCCAGGCCGGCACGCTGACCGGACCGGACGCCGACGGCTACTACACGGCCACGCTCACCGGCGTGACGATTCCCGACAGTGCGAAGATGCTGACCGGCGGCCTGGGCTACTCGTACAACGTGACGAGCGCCCTGCCGCTGACGCAGACCAACGTCGCGGGTTATCCGGTCACGCCCTCGCCGATCGCCCATGCCAGCGGCAACCCGGTCGGCGGCTTGATCGTGATCGCGCCCAACGTGCAGCGGGTCGCCGCGGGCTACACGGGCCGCCGTGCCATCGTCGAGGATGCTCGCTGCAACGCCTGCCACCAGGAACTCGGGGCCTTCACCGAAGAGGCCTTCCACGGCGGGCAGCGCAACGACGGCACGACCTGCTCGTGGTGCCACACCCCCAACCGCACCAGCAGCGGCTGGTCGGCGGATTCGAGCAGTTTTGTCCACGCGATACACGCCGCGGCCAGGCGGACCGTGGAATACAACTGGCACGCGATCTCGGCGACCGAGGGGTTCTGGAAGGTTGGCTATCCGGGCGTCCTGAACCAGTGCGAAACCTGCCACCTGCCAGGCACTTATGACTTCTCGGCCACCGCGTCGGCGGCAGCGGTGGACAACCGGCAGTACCGGACGGTGGCGTCGGGCACGGTTGCCGACAACTTCTCCAAGTCGCCTTACGTCGCACCAGGCGCCTACGGTGCGGGCTTCAGCTTCAGCGCCGCCACCGGTGCCACGACCGAGGCGGCAGCGACGACGCTGGTGACCTCGCCGATCGCCACGGCATGCTTCGCCTGCCACGACTCGATGAACGCCGAATCGCACTTCATGATCAACGGCGGCTCGATCTACGCACCACGCGCCACCGCGCTGGGGTCGACCGAGACCTGCCTGGTCTGCCACGGGCCCGGCCGCATCGCGTCGATCAAGGAGTCGCACGCCAAGTAGAGTGAGTCACAGGCCTCGAGCGGCAGCAGAGGACGGCATGGTCTCGGCTGCCGTGAAATGCAACCCGGCAGTGTGGCAACACCTCCGGGTTGTTTCTTGGCAGCGGTAGCCACTCTTTTCCCATCTGCCTGACGAAACGATTGCGTCGCCCGCCGTGCGAATGGCACCATCCACATGAACATGAACACGGACTCCATCAGCGACAGCGGCATTCAATCCGTGCCACGTCACTTGATTGCATTGACCTGCCTCGCGCTTGCAGGCATGGTCAGCGCCGGATCCTTACTCGCTGCGAACAGCGGCGCCGCGAACGCGGTGCCGGCCGGGGCGGCGGGCGCGCCCGCACCGTTCGGCCATGCCGCTTCGGCGCCGACGAAGAAGCGCCTGCCGGCCGCACCGGTGAAGCTCGTCGACATCAACAGCGCGAACCGGGCGCAACTGAAGGCGCTGCCCGGCATCGGTGACGCCGAGGCCGAAAGGATCATTGCGGGGCGGCCCTACCTGAGCAAGGCCGAGCTCGTGACGAAGAATGTGTTGCCGACCGGACCCTATCTGTCTCTCAAGGACCGTGTCGTCGCGATGCCGAGAATCAAGCCGAAAGGCAAGAGCTGAGCCGAAGGCAACCTGGACCGAATGAAACCTGCACCCATGGGCGGACATCGATGAACATGAAGAAACAGGCAGTGCGCATGCTGCTCGCGTTGGCGGGCTTGACGGCGAGCGCGGTCGTCTTGGCGCAAGCCAATGCGCCGGCGTCTGCGGCCACGACAGCGGCCGTCAGCGGCCAGGGCACCGAGTACACCGAGCAGGGCGCCGACACCTGTCTGGGTTGCCATGACGACGAGGGCGACACCTACTCCGCGTCGGCCATCTTCAAGGGCAAGCACGCACACCGCGGCGACAAACGTGCGCCTTTCGGCGCCGGTGGCCTGCAGTGCGAGGCCTGCCACGGCCCCGGCGCCCGGCATGCCGCCAAGGGCAGCAAGAAGGCCTTGACGATCAACAGTTTCAAGGCCGACTCCTTCCTGCCCGTGGAGCAGCGCAACCAGGCTTGTCTGGGCTGCCACGAGGGCCAGGCCCGAAGCGCCTGGCATGGCGCTGCGCATGATCGCGGCAAGGTCGCCTGTACCGACTGCCACAAGATGCACGTCGAGCGTGACCCGGTGCGGGTCAAGGCCACCGAGCCGGGCGTGTGCTACACCTGCCACGCCAAGCAGCGAGCCGACTTCCAGAAGACCTCGTCGCACCCGGTGCGCACGGGGTCCATGGCCTGCAGCGACTGCCACAACGCGCATGGCTCCTCCAGCCCGGCGATGCTCGTCAAGGCCACGGTGAACCAGACCTGCTTCAGTTGCCATGCCGACAAGCGTGGGCCGGTGCTGTGGGAACACGCGCCCGTGGCCGAGGATTGTTCGCTGTGCCACACGGCGCACGGCTCGGTGCGCACGGCCCTGCTGACCAAGTCCCCGCCGCTGCTGTGCCAGCAATGCCACAGCCCGGCCGGCCATCCGTCGGTGGCGCGCAGTGGTGCGAGCCTGCCCGGCGGCGGCGGGGGCGGTTCGATCTTCCTGGTGGCGGGCAGTTGCTCCAACTGCCACACGCAGGTCCATGGATCCAACCACCCGTCGGGTTCCAAGCTGATGCGTTGACCCTTGCCGCGCGCGGGGCCGCAGGCTCCGCGGCACGACTCACAGAATGCGGACATGAATATGAAAATCTACAGCTCCCTGTTCCTGCTCGGCGCGCTCGGCGTGCTGTCCGCTGCCGGCACGGCCGCGGCTGCGGTGGATACCTCGCAGTGGAAGTGCGAGTCCTGCCCCTACCCCAAAGGCACCAGCGGCGCAGTCGAGGTGGGCGTGGGCGCCGTGTCGGAGGCGTCGGCCAGGTTCGGTGACTACACCGGGCTGCAGCGCAACGGTGCTCATCTCATCCTCGGCGGTGAGCTGCGCTACCGGGGTGACAGCGGCTACTTTGCCGACCTCAGCGCGGCCGATCTGGGCCTCGGGACGCGCAAGCTGGCGGCACAGACCGGACGCGAAGGGCTGTACTCGCTGCGCTTTGGCTACTCCGAAGTGCCGCGGCACTTTGCGCAGGACGCCGTGACACCGTTCCAGGGTGGCGGCAGCGACATGTTGTCACTGCCGTCGGGTTATCCGGCGGCCAGCACCTCGACCATGCCGCTGGCGAGCACGCTGCAGCCGGTGGCCCTGGGTTACAAGAATCAGCGTTCGAACCTGGGCGCGACGTGGATCGCCGGCGAGAACTGGGTTTACCGCGTCGGCGTGCGACACGACGTGCGCGATGGCACGCGGCCCACCTACGGCGCCTTCTTTGTCAATGCCTCGCAACTGGTCGCACCCGTGGACCAGGTGACCGATCAGCTCGAGGTTTCCGCCGCGTACACCAGCCGCCGGCTGCAGGCCACACTGGGCTACCAGATCTCGCAGTTCCGCAACGGCCCCGAGTCGCTGAGCTGGGACAACCCCTTCTGGCCCGTGG
>JACZKT010000556.1 GCA_014859905.1 Rubrivivax sp. | reverse complement strand
GGGAGCTGCGCGAGCGCCGCTTCTGGCTCCTGGTGCAGGTGATGTTCTTCACCACCGTCGGCATGTACCTGATCATCGTGCAGTCGGTGGCCTACCTGGTCGACATCGGCTTCACGCCGCTGAAGGCCGCGGGCGCCTTCGGCACGGCGGGCATGCTGTCGGTGGTCGGTGTCTCGGGTGCGGGCTGGCTGGCCGACCGCTTCGGCTACAAGCGTGCGGCCACCGTGAGCTTCGCGGGCACCTTCGCCGGCACGGCCGTGCTCTTCGCCATGTCCTACCAGTCCACGCACTGGCTGTTGGGCGCCTACGTGCTGCTCTTCGGCATCTGCCAGGGCGCGCGCGGACCGCTGGTGGCCAGCCTCAGCGCGCGGCTGTTTCCCGGGCCGGGGCAGGCCGCCATCTATGGCGCGATCTATGCGTGCATGTCGGTCGGCTCGGGCTTGGGCGCACTGTTGGCAGGCGTGCTCTACGACCTGACCGGCGGCTACCGCGCGTCCTTCCTGCTGGCCATGGCCTGCGTGCTGATGGCCGGCGCACCGTTCTGGCTGTCGAACACACTGCAGCCGCCAGCTCGCCCACAATGACGCCGCCACCCATCACCCCCCCGGACTGCGAGCCTGGCCCGTGAACGTCAAGCAAATCGCCAATGTGCTCGAGCTGGTCGAGTTCTTCGCCGAACAACGCCGCCCGGCGACCCTGGCCGAGATCTCCAAGCACTTCGGCTGGCCGCGTTCCAGCACCTTCAACCTGCTGGGCACGCTGGCCAGTCGGGGCTATCTCTACGAGCCGCGTGCGCGTGGCGGCTACTACCCTTCGCCGAAGTGGATGTCGCTGCTGCAGCAGATCGAACAGGCCGAGCCGATACCCGAGCCCTTCCGCAAGGTGCTGCGCGCGCTGGCCGAGCGCACCGGCGAAACGGCCGTGCTGGCGGGTACCAGCGGCACACACGCGGTTTTTGTCGACGCCATCGAGTCGTCGAACGCCATCCGCTACACCGCCAGCCCCGGCAAGCTGGTGCCGCTGCACGTCACCGCCACCGGGCGTGCCCTGCTCTCGCTGCTGACGCCGGCCGACCGGGCCAAGGTGCTGCGGTGCGCCACCTTCGAGCGCTACACGCCGAGCACGCTGATGAGCGTGGCGGCGGTGGAGCAGGAGATCGCGCGTTCGGTCCAGCGCGGCTGGTTCGAAGGCAACGCCGAGTTCACGGCCGACCTGGGCGGCGTGTCGATACCGCTGAAGCTGCCGCACCGTCACTTCGCGCTGCTGGTGGCAGGCCCGATGTTCCGCGTCAAGCCGCGGGGCAGCGAACTGGCGCAGATCATCATGGACG
The DNA here is from genome assembly GCA_014859905.1 of Rubrivivax sp. Taxonomy (GTDB): domain Bacteria; phylum Pseudomonadota; class Gammaproteobacteria; order Burkholderiales; family Burkholderiaceae_C; genus Rubrivivax. The sequence continues at coordinate 10,300 of JACZKT010000556.1, read as the reverse complement.
AGATCCGCATCCATCTGGCCGAGTTGCAACCCCCACCTTGAGGTCCGCGCCGCGCCGGCGCAAAGCTTGCGGTTGCCGGCGTCCGGCACCTGAGTTTCCGGTCGATGTCTGGCCGAGGAAGCGCACATGCCAGAACCCTTCACCCTCTACAAGAGCGGCGCCGGCTACAACTGCAACCCCAACGACACAGGCGGCCCCTCGATCCCGGCGGCGAAGCCGTCGCTGCACCGAGCGGTTGCGGCCGTGTGGGCAAAGAACGATCGCAGCGTACTTGCGGCTGCCGCGATCGATACTCGGCACCACCCTTGAGCGCCCCTCATCGCCAGAAAGGCGTCCACCTGCTCCAGGTTGGCCGCACCGGCGGAACAATGTTGCTCGTCGAGCCACGTCAGGAGCGCCTGAACATGCCAGCAGCGGTTGTGGACGGTGTGCGGCGACAGGCCTCGTTCCAGGCGCATGTACGCGGCGAACTCGTCAACCAGCTCTGCGCCGGCGCCACGCGTCACGGGCGTAGCCTCGAGCCGCCCCAGGAAGCGCAGCCAATCAGTCGCGACCTGCACGAACCTCTGGCGGCTGAAGCGTGCGGTGCGGATACGACCAAGTCGTCGCCGATGCCGCACCCAACGGTCGGCGGCCGACCCGATCTCCTCGGGAGCTATCGCCCTTGTGCCGTCAATATCCAAGCGCTGCGCCTGGCTCGCATGGTGTCGGTCCTGGCCCCGGCCGAGCCGGAAGCACATGGCCTGCAGGCGCTGCTCGAGATCCAGGCCTCACGCTCGGCGGCGCGCATCGACGCCGAGGGCCACCCGGTCCTGCTCATGGATCAGGACCGTTCGCGCTGGGACCGGCTGCTGATCCGCCGTGGCCTGGCCGCACTCGCGCAGGCCCAGGCGCTCGGCGAGGGCCGCGCGCGCGCCCCCTACGCCCTGCAGGCCGCGCTGGCCGTCTGCCATGCGCGCGCTGAGCGTGCCGAAGACACGGACTGGAATGCCATCTGCACGCTCTACGACGCGCTGCTCGCGGTGCAAGCTTCGCCGGTGGTCGAACTCAACCGCGCGGTGGCGATCAGCCGCGCGCAGGGCCCGGCTGCGGCGCTGCCGCTGGTGCAGGCCTTGCTGCTGCAACCGCAGCTTGCGCAGTACCACCTGCTGCCCAGCGTGGCGGCCGATCTGCTGTCGCGCCTGGGCCGCCCCGACGAGGCATGCGCGATGTGGTTGCGCGCCGCCGACCTGACCCGCAACGCGCGCGAACGCGAGCTGCTGCTCGCCCGTGTGCACAACAACCCGACTGGAGGAAACGAGCCATGAGCGTGTCGATCGATCCGGCCCCCAAAAAGGCCGCAGCGCGCGCCAAGCCGGGCGCAGCCCAGCGCGTCGTCGTCCTGGTGGCCACGCGCAAGGGCGCATGGTTCTTTCATGGCGACCCCCGGCGCAAGACGTGGGAGGCCGACGGCCCGCACTTTCTGGGCCACTCCATCAGCCATGTGCAACTCGACCCGCGTGACGGCCGCACGCTGCTGGCTGCGGCCAAGACCGGCCACCTCGGCCCGACGATCTTTCGCTCCACGAACTTCGGCCGAACCTGGAAAGAGGCGCAGCAACCCCCGGCCTTTGCCCAGGCTGCCAGCGGTCTGCCCGCGCGCTCGGTCGACCACACCTTCTGGCTGACCCCAGGGCATGCCAGCGAGCGCGACAGCTGGTACGCCGGCACCTCGCCGCAGGGCTTGTTCAGGTCCGAGGACGGGGGTGTCAGCTGGGCGCCGCTGCCTGCCGTCAACGACGACCCGCAACTGCGCGAGTGGATGGGTTCGGTTCAGGATGGAACGCCCGACGGTCCGAAGCTGCATTCGGTCATCGTCGACCCGCGTGACGCGTCGCATCTCTACTTCGCGATGTCCGGTGGCGGCGTGCACGAGTCGCGCGACGCCGGCCGCAGCTGGAAGACCTTGATCCAGGGCCTCGAGGTGGTCGAAGGATTCGACGCCGCCAACGTCGCGTTCCACGACCCGCACTGTGTGCGGCTGTGCCCCAGCCGGCCCGACCGGCTGTATCAGCAGAACCACTGCGGCGTTTACCGGCTCGACCGGTCGTCGGGCTTGCCTGCCGAGACGGCTGCCGACCCATCCGCACAAACATGGCAGCGCATCGGCCGCAAGATGCCCAAACGCGTGGGCGACATCGGCTTCCCGATGGTCGTCCATCCGCGCGACGCGGACACGGCCTGGGTCTTCCCGATGGACGGCACCACCGTCTGGCCGCGCACCAGCCCCGACGGCCGCCCGGCGGCCTACGTCACGCGCAACGCCGGCCGCACCTGGCAGCGGCTGGACCAGGGCCTGCCCGAGAGCCAGGCCTGGTGGACCTTGAAGCGCCAGGCGATGACGGTCGACACCCAGGCGGCGCCGGCGCTGTACCTGGGCACCACCAGCGGCGAGCTGTGGATCGGGCGCGATGAGGGCGCGCGCTGGTCCAACATCGCCCGACATCTGCCGGAGATCTACGCGGTCGAAGTGGCCGAGCTCCCATGATCCACGGCTGCGCAACGGGCGGATTGAGGACCGGCTGATGAAGGTGCTGATCCCGGGCGCCTTGCGGTCGTACACGCGCGAAGCCCAGGTCGAGGCCTTCGGCGATACGCTGGACGCACTGTTCCAGGATCTGGAACGCCGCTACCCCGGGCTGCGTTTCCGCGTCGTCGACGAGCAGAACCTGCTGCGCCCCAACATGCGCGTCTTCGTCAACGGCATCGGCGTTCGCGAGCTCCAGCATGCCTTGCAGCCGGACGACTTCGTGGCCGTCGTGCTGGCGCTCAGCGGAGGTTGAAGTTGCCTGACGTGGCGGTGTTGGACGAATGACATCGGCAAGTTTCAGCCCCCGAGGCGTGGGCTGCCGGCTCGTCGCGGCCAGGCTCGAAGCACCGCTGCAGTCGCAGGGGTTGGTGTGGGGCCGAGGGGAGTGGTCCGCTGAACGCATGTCCGGCAAGCACGACCGCCTGCACAGGCAGTCGAACGACACCAAGGAGTGAGGCTCGACGAGAAGCACGATTGCTGCCGGTGGTGACCGGCGACTTTCGGGCGACCACCCTGTGCAATCACGGCCGACGTGGCCTGCGCGTCCGCCTCGGCGTACAAGTGCGCTTCGGCTCTGCGGCGAATCAGCTATGGCGCCAGAAACTGGCCGCCCGGGGACATCCGTCCCGCGGCGCGGCGCGTCGGGGCGAACGCGCTCGTGCCCAGCCACCGCCATAGGTCCACCGCATCGCGCTTCGCACCATCAACACGGATCTCGCGCGACTGGAGGGCCTGCTCAGGCGTGCAGTCACCGGCCCACACTTCGGTCAAGGCGCGCACGGAAGCATCCACCACGAGCGTCAACTCGCGCCCGGGGTCGTCGCGACACAGGTCGGCCACGCCGTCCTCCACGACGAGCCACCAAGCGCGCTCGCGAGCCCGAGCGTCACGGAACTGGAAGTGGATGACCACGGGCCTGGACGGGAACTCCTGGATGCACGCGAACCGGCGCATATCCCACATGAGCAAGCCCGCATCCAGTTCATCGTCGCGCAGGCGGCTGCCAACCCACTGCGCACCCCAATGGCCCAGCGCCATGACGATGGGTCGAAGTTCCTCGCCAGCCTTTGTGAGGCTGTATTCCCAAACCTTGCCGACGGCGTCGCGGCGCACGACACCGAATTCCTCGAGGCGATGAAGCCGCTGCGCCAGCAGGCTGGTGGACATTCGCGGTACGCCGCGATGCAGGTCGTTGAAGCGCTTGCTGCCGCACAGCAACTCGCGCACAACCAGCGGCGTCCATCGCTCGCACAACACCTCGGCCCCCCTTGCAACGGTGCAGAACTGACCGTAGGTGTTTTCCATCGCATCGTCTCCGCAGCGTAAACGCTTCAGATTCTGGACTGGTCTGGACGTCTGGTCACGCGCAAGCTGTCCATGTCGGGCAACGCCTGCCCAAGAAAGACGCCATGACGATGATCGCCATCATTCAGCGCCCGCCGGTCTTGCTCGATCGTGGCGCCACCATCACAAGGGCAGTGCAATGGGTCGCCGAAGCCGCAGCGGCAGGGGCGTCGCTGATCGTCTTTCCCGAGTCGTTCATTCCGGGTTACCCGTCCTGGATATGGCGACTCGCAGCAGGAAGGGATGGCGCCGTCCTGGGCCAATTGCACGCACGCTTGCTCGCCAACGCGGTTGACGTCGGTGGCGGCGACTTGGCCGAACTGTGTGAGGCCGCCGGCGCGCATGACGTGACGATCGTGTGCGGCATCAATGAACGAGATCGGGAGCAAGGCGGGGGCACGCTCTACAACACCGTCGTCGTCATCGGCCCCGACGGTAGGGTGCTGAACCGGCACCGCAAGCTGATGCCGACCAACCCCGAACGCATGGTCCATGGCTTGGGCGACGCGTCGGGGTTGCGCGTGGTCGACACGCCTGCCGGCCGCGTCGGCTGCCTCATCTGCTGGGAGAACTACATGCCGCTGGCGCGCTACGCGCTCTACGCCCAGGGCGTGGAGATCTACGTCGCGCCCACCTACGACAGTGGGGACGCTTGGCTCTGCACGATGCGCCATGTCGCGCTCGAAGGCCGGTGCTGGGTGGTCGGTAGCGGCACGGCACTGCGTGCCAGCGACATTCCGCAGGACTTCCCGGCCCGCGCCGCGCTGTTCCCCGATCCCGAGGAATGGATCAACGACGGCGATTCGGTGGTGGTCGATCCCATGGGGAAGGTCGTCGCGGGTCCATTGCGCCGGGAGGCCGGCATCTTGTATGCAGAAATCGATACTGCGCGCGTCGCGCCATCACGCCGAACGCTCGACGTCACCGGGCACTACGCGCGCCCTGACATTTTCGAGTTGCAGGTGCACCGCGCACCGGCAACACCCGTGCACTTTGTCGAGGGCTGAATGCCGTGCGAGACGACAAACTCCATCACTTTTGCCGGAGATGACTCATGGCGATCAAGCTCACACGAATGGACGGCGGGACAGTGGACCTTTCGCCCGAAGACCTGCAGTCGTTCAAGGCTGCATTCAAGGGCCAGGTGCTGACTGCGGATGACCCGCAATACGAGGAGTCGCGCCAGATCTGGAACGCGATGATCGATCGTCGCCCTGGCCTGGTGGCGCGTTGCACCGGGACGGTCGATGTCGTGCAGGCCGTGCGGTTCGCGCGCCGGCACGGGCTTCTCAGCTCCGTGCGCGGCGGCGGCCACAACATCGCCGGGCTTGCGGTCTGCGAGGGCGGTCTCATGATCGACATGTCGCTGCTGAGGGGCGTCTGGGTCGATCCGGTGCGCTGCACGGCTCGCGCGCAAGCCGGCTGCACACTGGCCGATGTGGACCGCGAGACACAGTTGCACGGCCTGGCCGCCGTGCTCGGTTTCGTTTCTGCCACCGGGATTGCAGGCCTCACTGTCGGCGGCGGATTCGGCTACCTCACGCGTCGCCACGGCTGGACCTGCGACACCGTGGTCTCGATGGAGGTGGTGACCGCCGGTGGCGAAGTCTTGCGTGTGTCCGCGGACGAGAACGAGGACCTGTTCTGGGCGCTGCGTGGCGGCAGCGGCAACTTCGGCATCGTGACATCCTTTGAGTACCGACTCTTTCCCGTCGGCCCCGAAATCCTGGGCGGCGCGATCGCGTGGCGCGGCGACGACGCCAAGGAAATTCTCGACGCTTACCGCGAGTTCAGCGCCGGGGCGCCGCGCGAACTGACCAGCGTGGCTGTTCTGCGGATCGCGCCACCGGCACCTTGGCTCCCGAAGGATGTGCACGGCAAGCCGATCGTCGCCATCTTCGTCTGCTACTCCGGCAAGGTCGAGGACGGAGAAGCATTGATTGCGCCTCTGCGCGGGCTGGGTCGGCCAGTGGCCGACATATTGACGCGTCGGCCCTATACGCAGATGCAGAGTCTGCTTGATGCCACGCAGCCCAAAGGACGGCGCTACTACTGGAAGTCACACTACCTGCCAGGCATCGATCGTCAGACCATTGACGTCGCCGTGGAGCATGCGGGCCGAATTCGATCGCCCCACTCGGCCATCCTCCTGTTCCAGATTCAGGGTGCGTTGGGCGAACTGCCCGCCGGGTACTCGCCAGCAGGCAATCGAGACGCGGCCTATGTGCTGAACATCGCTGGCTCCTGGGAGAGGCCGGGCGATGACGACATCAATGTCAATTGGGCGCGGGACTGCTTCGAAGCGACGCGCTCCTGCTCGACAGGCGGGGCATACATCAACTTCCTCACCGAGGACGAGGGCCAGGACCGCATCGAGGCCGCGTACGGCCTTACCAACCTTGACAGACTCGCGGCGCTCAAGCGCAAGTACGACCCCGAAAACTTCTTCCGCCACACAAAGAGTGTCTCTGGGTGAACTGACCGACTTGATCGACGTCCTGCTCGTGCCGCGCGGCGGCCCGGCTACGCGCGTGTCCTGGAAGGCATCGCCGGGACTGTGTCCTGCGCCGCCGCAAAGCTCTTCCCGTCGGCCTTCTTCGATCGTTCGCGCGAGGTCCACTTGTGTTCGATGTCCGTGAGGTCATCCCACCAGTGACTCAGCGGAAGGTGCTCAACAACACCTGGGTGTGTCCTGCCGGCAGATCTGCATGAAGTGACGCCGCACTCTCGATGACTTCCGTTTCCATTGCAATCCGACGAGGAGACGGGCGATGGAAGCGACGAGCAAGGCCGTACGGACGAAGCCGTGCAGCGATGAACTGGCGCGGCTCAAGATAGAGTTTGACCAGTGGCGCGCGGGGCGCGAGGTCGGCCAGCGGATCCCGTTGCAGTTGTGGGCCAGCGCCGTGGCCGCAGCCGTCGAGCACGGTGCCTACCGCGTGGCTGCGGAGTTGCATCTGGATTACGCCGCACTCAAGCGGCGGGCCGCAGCGGCGCCGAGGGGGCCGACGGTGGGGCAGCCACCGTCGGCCTCGAAGCTGGGCCGCCACCATGGCCAGGATGCTGTTCGCGCCAGGTGCGCACTCGCGCCACGTTGTCCGGGCCGCGGAAGTAGTCCCGGTTCTCGGGCTTGGCGCGCCAGCGCTGCTGGCTGGCCGTCTTGCTGGCCGCCCGGCATGCCGGCGCCATGCAGTACCGCTGGTGCCAGGCGTTGCGCGCCGCAGCGCGGAACGGCAGCTGGCAGTTCGCGCACGTCTTGCGTTTGGCCAAGTCCATCGGCGCCACCCCCTGTAGGCCGCGATCTTCGACGGCTCGCGAGCAGCCCGAACAAGACGGGCCGAAGGCCAACAAGACGAAGCGGTCAGACCGACCGAGGGCCAACAAGACGGCAAACAAAACGCCGAACAAGACGACGTTCATACCGTTGGGAATTGATGAGATTCAGAACGGCGATGACACACGTCTTCGTCACAGTGGCGCGGGCCGCATGGGGTGCCCCCGATGCAGGCTGAGGGCACCCCGGTCTTGCCGTCGAAGAACGCAATGATGATCGCCCGCGCGGCGCCCGTTCAGCGGCCCGTTCATAGGCGCTTCAAGATGCTCTCACGCAAGTCCTCGATCATGTGGAAGGCGCTTCAGAAAACGCGCGGCGCGAACGGCGGCGTCCTCGAAGGTCGGCCTGTACTTCAGTACGTCGATGGCGTCGAACTGCGCCTTGAGCACAGCGGCGCGCGTCGAGAGCTGTTCGATGAAAGCTTCCCGATGTCGGACGAGGAATCGGCCAGCCGTGCGCAGGGATTCCGGCTCCCGCTCGATCACCAGCGACAGGTCAAACAGATCGCGCGGGCTCGCAAGGTCGCCACGGTGCCAGAGCTTCTTGGCAACGATCTCCGCAGCCGTCTCGACGCGAACCGATCGGCGCTGAAGTGACCAGGTCTCGAACGGGGTGGCCGTCAGATTGGGTGCGGCGACGAAATCGATCTCGCCTTCCGGACGGATGAGCTTCACGAAGCCGGCGCCCTCCACGTAGTCGGGCGAGATGGCTTCGGCAACTTCGCTGAGTCTGGGTGACACATAGCCCAGGTACTGCGGATCGGGAACGAAGATGTCGATGTCCTTGCTTCGCCGATGCCGATAGCGAAGCATCAGCACCGTGCCGCCGCCAAACGTCCAGTAGGGATCGTCGATGCCGTGTGCTCTGATCTCGTCGATCAGATGCAATGCGTGGACGAGCAGGCCCTGCCACGGGCCCGGCTGCAGCCTGCGAGGGCGGCCACCCGTGCTCAACGACACGCTCGCTGGTTTCAGGCCCATACCCGCCGCGGCGAATGGACCTCGCTCGCCCACCGAACGACGTGCCGCCAGATGCGCTTCGGCGGGACGCGACCGCGCTTGGCGGCCTCTTCAACAGCCGACACGACCAGGGGCAGCGGGGCCTCGTCCAGGAACGTGGCCACATGGGGTAACAACGAAGGGGGCACATCGCCGGTCGCAAGCGCCTTGGCCAGTTGACCGGCATCGAGTTGAGACTTGTAGCTCACGCTTGCTGTGCGGCTGGCCATGAGCAGGCCACGATGAGACGCTGCGCGTGGATGAGCCGCAAACGTCAGACCCAGCAGTTCCAACAGGCATGCCAGCTTGGTCACGCCAAGATCCACCAACGTGCCAGTCTCGAGCTGATTGATCGTGGCCCGTGACAGACCGGCCATCTTCGCCAGGCGATCCTGCGAGAGTCCCAGTGTGTCCCGCCGCTCACGCACGAGCTGTCCGATCTCGTGAAGGTTCATGGTGAATTCCGCCTGAATTGGCTGCAACGTTTGTCAAATATACTTGACAAAATGGTGGCGTGCTGCCGCCCGCCACCTCCTTTGGCGAGAATCCTGCAGTGAGCAAACCAGCCCCGCGCCGAGACGACGAGGCATTTTCAGATGTCCAGCCGCCGACGTGGCCCGATGAGTGGGTTCGTGCACTGAGCGACGCGTCACTCAGGCAGGCCAGCAGCGCGGCCATCTTCCAGCGTGGAAAGGCCTACGCCACGTCGGGTGCGGTCGAGGTGGTGGATGAGGATCCGATGCCCGAACCGGCCTTGCACGCCCAAGTCACCGGAACGGAAACCTGCACTACCGAAGTGTGGATCGAGGACGGTGCCGTCGCAGGCAGTTGCGACTGCCGGAACGCCGCGGACGGTTGGTTCTGCAAGCACCAGGTCGCCGTCGCCTTGGTGTGGCGCGATCGACTGACCGGACATGCCACGTCCATTGACGCATCGGTTCGCAAGCCGGTGCCCCGCGGCGTCGAACGTGCCCGCACCGCAGAAGAAAAACGCCTGGCCCTGCATGACTTCCTGCGCGGCCAGGAGGTGGCCACTTTGGCCGACAAGTTGCCCGAGTTCGCGGACCGCGATCACGACCTCGCCCGCGAGCTGCAGCAATGGCGCAGGGCCAACGCCTTGACATCGCAGCGGTCGTAGGGGAAATGCGCCGAGGCGATCAGGGTATCCGGGTCCCAGCAATGGGTGACAGGGCGGTGGTGCTCCTGCAGCGTCGGATGCACCTCGGCGAGGTCGCGGAGTGTGCCAAGCCTGACAAGCGCGCCGGTCGAATGTGCTCGGCATGGACCCCAGCCTGGGTTGCGCAAGGATCCGTCTACCGGGCAAGAGCGCGACAAGTCCGCTTCGCCAGCGCGACGTGCTTGGCCGCGTTGAGGCGATCGGTCCGGGTCGATGCAACGAGGCCAGTTTGTGTGGCATGGGCCGGCCGTGTGCGGGTCGTTGCCCGGGGAAACGGCGGTGTGCTCGGTCGGCTACGACGTGCTGCTGAAGCGTCACTTCGGTGGTGACTTCGAAGCGCTGCTGGCGTGTTCACGTCGGCAGCGTCACGCGACCGCAGCAGATTGAAGTCCCGCCCGCCTGCGTCGTGCCCGTGGCGCGGCTGGGCAAGGCGCGCGCCGCACTCTGGGTGAGCAGGGGGAGATGACGGCACCTCTTCGAGCGTCGATGAGCCCGGCTGCCAGGACCGGGCTGCGCACCTATCGCTCGTCGGGCCAGGAGGATCGATCGCGATGGCGGCTGTCAACCGCTGTTGCTGCCGCGCCGGCCGTCAGCGCCTGACGGATGCACCGCATCACCTCCGGCGCCGCAGCGCCGTCCAGCCAGCGCAGCACGATCACGGCGTCGCACGCGGGCTCGACCCACACATAGTGCCCGCCGGCGCCGAGCATGAAGAAGCTGCGCTCGGAGGCGCCGGGGAAGGTCTTGCCGTCGCGGTTCAGCCAGACCAGGCGGCCGTAGAACGGCGCGACCGGGCAGGGCTCGGTCAGGCGCTCGACCCAGGGACGCGGGATCAGCTGGCGCCCGCCGTGCGCGCCGCCGTCGAGCAGCAGCTGGCC
>JACZKT010000555.1 GCA_014859905.1 Rubrivivax sp. | reverse complement strand
GGGCGGCGCGGGCCGGGCTGTGGCCGCCGGTGGCGCTGGCGCTGCTGGTGGTGGGCGCATTCGCCCTGCGCCGGCAGGCCGGCGCGACGCTCCAGCGCCCGTAAACTCAAAGGTTTTGGCGCGCCCCCTCATGCTCACCTTCCAGCAGATCATCCTCAAGCTGCAGAGTTACTGGGACGCCCAGGGCTGCGCCTTGCTGCAACCCTACGACATGGAAGTCGGCGCCGGCACCAGCCATACCGCGACCTTCCTGCGCTCGCTCGGCCCCGAGCCCTGGAAGGCGGCCTACGTGCAGCCCAGCCGCCGCCCCAAGGACGGCCGCTACGGCAACAACCCCAACCGCCTGCAGCACTACTACCAGTACCAGGTCGTGCTCAAGCCGGCGCCGGCCGACATCCTGGAGCTCTACCTGGGCAGCCTCGAGGCGCTGGGCTTCGACCTGCAGGCCAACGACGTGCGTTTCGTCGAGGACGACTGGGAGAACCCGACGCTGGGCGCCTGGGGCCTGGGCTGGGAGGTCTGGCTCAACGGCATGGAGGTGACGCAGTTCACCTACTTCCAGCAGGTCGGCGGCATCGACTGCCGGCCCATCACCGGCGAGATCACCTACGGCCTGGAGCGGCTGGCGATGTACCTGCAGGGCGTGGACAACGTCTACGACCTGGTTTGGACCGAGAACGCGCCTGCGCCGGGCCGCTCCCAAGCCGGCGCAGCCCCCTCGGGGGGTGGCGAGTCGCACAGCGGCGAGCCTGGGGGCCGGCTGTACTACCGCGACGTCTACCACCAGAACGAGGTCGAGCAAAGCGCCTACAACTTCGAGCACAGCGACGTCGACTTCCTGCTCGGCGCGTTCGCGGCGCACGAGAAGCAGGCGTCGCACCTGATGCTGCAGCAGCTCGCGTTGCCGGCCTACGAACAGGTGCTCAAGGCCGCGCACACCTTCAACCTGCTCGACGCCCGCGGCGCCATCAGCGTCACCGAGCGCGCGGCCTACATCGGCCGCATCCGCAACCTGGCGCGCAGCGTGGCGCAGAGCTACCTCGACAGTCGCGCGCGGCTGGGCTTCCCGATGGCGCCCCGGGCCTGGGCCGATGAGGTGCTGGCGCAGCTGGCGAAGAGGGCGGCATGAGCATGGTCACGCACAGCCTTCTGGTCGAGCTCTTCGTCGAGGAACTGCCGCCCAAGGCCCTGAAGAAGCTGGGCGAGGCGTTCGGTGACGCGCTGCTGGCCGGCCTGCGACGCCAGGGCCTTGCGGACGCGCACTCGGTACTCAATGTCTTCGCGTCGCCGCGGCGGCTGGCGGCGCGCATCAGCCATGTGCTGGCCATGGCGCCAACCCAGGAAGTGACGACCAGGGTGATGCCCGCAGCCATTGCGTTCGACGCTGGCGGACGGCCGACCCCAGCCCTGCGCAAGACTATGGCAAAGCTCGGACGTGAAGCCATGGCCGACAAGTGGCCTGCCGCGGAAGACGGGCCGGACAGGCTCTTCGTGCAATCCGACGGCAAGTCCGACATGCTGTACCTCCGCTCGCTTGCGCGGGGGGTCACGCTTCAGGTCGGCCTGCAGAACGCGCTGGACGATACGCTGACGAAGCTGCCCATCCCCAAGGTCATGCAGTACCAGCTGGAAAGCGGCGACGGACCGGACTTCCAGCCCGGCTGGACCAGCGTGCACTTCGTGCGCCCGGCACACGGCCTGGTGGCGCTGCACGGCGCCGACGTGGTGCCGGTGCAGGCCCTCGGCCTGCAGGCCGGCCGGCAGACACGCGGCCATCGTTTCGAGGCCCTGGTCGACCCCGTCGTGCTGCAGCACGCCGACCACTACGAACGCCAGCTCCAGGACCAGGGCGCGGTCATCGCCAGTTTCGCGGCCCGCCGGGCCGAGATCGTGCGCCAGCTCGCCGCCGCGGCCGCCAGCGTCGAGCTGTCGCCGATCGACGACGACGCCCTGCTCGACGAGGTGACGGCACTGGTCGAGCGGCCGCGCGTCATGCTGTGCCGCTTCGAGGACGAGTTCCTGGCGGTACCGCCCGAATGCCTGATCCTGACGATGAAGGCTAACCAGAAGTACTTTCCGCTGCTCGACGCCGACGGCCGGCTGACCAGCCGTTTCCTCATCGTCAGCAACATCGACCCCACCGACGCCCGCCGCGTCGTGCAGGGCAACGAACGCGTCGTGCGGCCGCGGCTGGCCGACGCCAAGTTCTTCTTCGACCAGGACCGCAAGAAGACGCTGGCGTCGCGCGTACCGCAACTCGCGCAGGTGGTCTACCACGGCAAGCTCGGCAGCCAGGGCGACCGGGTCGAGCGCGTGCGCACCATCGCGCGCGCCATCGGTGAACAGCTCGGCGGCGGCGCACTCTCGGCCGAGGCCGACCGCGCCGCCGTGCTCGCCAAGGCCGACCTGCTGACCGGCATGGTGGGCGAGTTCCCCGAGTTGCAGGGCGTCATGGGCGGCTACTACGCGCGCCACGACGGCGAGACCGAGGCCGTGGCGCTGGCGTTGGAAGACCACTACAAGCCGCGCTTCGCCGGCGATGCGCTGCCGCGTGGCGACGCCGGCGTCGTGGTGGCGCTGGCCGACAAGCTGGAAACACTGGCCGGGCTGTTCGGCATCGGCCAGGTGCCCACCGGCGACAAGGATCCGTTCGCATTGCGCCGGCATGCCATCGGCATCATCCGCATGCTCGTCGAACGTGCCCTGCCGCTGGACGTGCCGGTGCTGATGGACACCGCTTTCGAGGCCTTCGCGGCCGGCACCGCCGATGCGCGTGCGGAGTTGATGCGCTTCCTCTACGACCGCCTGGCAGGCTACTTGCGCGACCTGGGCTACAGCGTGCAGGAGGTCGACGCGGTGCTGGCC
>JACZKT010000554.1 GCA_014859905.1 Rubrivivax sp. | reverse complement strand
GCGATCAGGTTCTCGTAACGCAGCGCACACACGCGCAGGAACGACGAGAAGTTGCCGACCGCGCCGCGGTCGGCCACCAACTCGTCGTAGAGCTTCTCGATCAACTGCGCCACCGTCATGCCGTCGCGGCCGGCGATCTCTTGCAGCACCGCCCAATGCAGGTTCTCCAGCCTGAGGCTGGTGACCACGCCATGCAGCCGCACCGATCGCGTGCGGCTCTCGTAGCTGGCGGGGTCGGCGCTGATGAAGATCTTGCACATGGCGGGGCCTCCGGTGGCGTGGCGGGTCAGCGGGCTACAGGCTGATGCGGGTGCCGAGCACGGCCAGGAACTGGCCGATCCACGCCGGGTGGGCGGGCCAGGCCGGTGCGCTGACCAGTTTGCCGTCGGTCACGGCGGCGTCGATGGCGATGCCCATGTACTCGGCGCCGGCCAGCTCGACCTCGACCTGGCAGGCCGGGTAGGCGCTGAGCTTGCGGCCCTTGATCATGCCGGTCGCGGCGAGCAGTTGCGCGCCGTGGCAGATCGACGCCACGGGCTTGTTGCTGGACAGGAAGTGCCGCGTGATCTCGATCACGCGCGAGTTCATGCGCAGGTACTCGGGCGCGCGGCCGCCAGGCACCACCAGCGCGTCGTACTTGGCGGGGTCGACCTCGGCAAAGCTGGCGTTGAGGGTGAAGCGGTGGCCGGGCTTTTCGCTGTAGGTCTGCTGGCCCTCGAAGTCGTGGATCGCCGTCATCACGTAGTCGCCGCTCTTCTTGTCGGGCGCCACGGCGTGCACGGTGTGGCCCACGGCCTGCAGGGCCTGGAAGGGCACCATCATCTCGTAGTCTTCGCCGAAGTCGCCGCACAGCATCAGGATCTTGCTCATCTGGAAGGTCTCCGTTGGGGCATTGTGGAGCCACCATTGTTCGCAGGCCGCGCCAGCACGGGTAGTAGCTGCGTATCGAGCGGGTCGTGGTTTTCCCGGATGAATGACACTGCCGCGACGGGCAACGAGCTCGCATGCTGGAGTTCGGGCCTCGCGAGCACCTTGCTGCCGTTCACGCGCGGCGATGACCGCCAGACGTCGGGGAACGCGGGCCGCGAACCGGTGGCGATGGCGACGTGGCCGGCACGCACCCGCGTGTGCCCGCCGACGTCGAGCGTGTGCGCGGTGGTGGCGCAGCACGGCGCTGTTGTACAACAGGCCCGACGCGCCCAGGCGCGCCTCGTGCCCGGTCTTCCCACGCGACCCCGACACCGTCTGCAGCCCCAGCCCAGAAAGCCCGCCATGGACCTGTCCCGCTTTGCCCGCCGCCGTTACACCGCCTGGGCCACACCGGTGGAACCGATGCCGCGTTTCAGCGCCGCGCTCGCCGCCAGCTGCCCCGGCGGGCGCGGGCCCGAGGTCTGGGTCAAGCGCGACGATCAGCTCGGGCTGTTTCCCGGCGGCAACAAGACGCGCAAGCTGGAGTTCCTGGTCGCCGATGCGCTGGCGCAGGGCGCCGACACCCTGATCACCTGTGGTGCACCGCAGAGCAACCACTGCCGCATCACGCTGGCCGCCGCGGTGAAGGAGGGCCTGCAATGCCGCTTCGTGATCGAGGAACGCGTGCCCGACAGCTACGATGTCAACGCCAGCGGCAACAACTTCATGTTCCGCCTGCTCGGCGTGGAGGCGATCACCGTGGTGCCGGCCGGCACCGACATGGCGGCGGCGATGACCAGGGTGGCCGATGAGCTGGCCGCCGTCGGCCGCAAGGGGTACGTCATCGCCGGCGGCGGATCGAACGCGCTCGGCGGCCTGGGCTACGTGGCCTGCGCGCAGGAGCTGCAGCAGCAGTGCTTCGATGCCGGCCTGTGGTTCGACCGCCTGGTCGTCGGCTCCGGCAGTTCGGGCACGCATGGCGGGCTGCTTGCGGGCTTCCTGGGCAACCGCATCGACACGCCCATCGTCGGCATCGGCGTCAGCCGCGACGCCGCCGAACAGGCGCCGCTGGTGCACAAGGAAGCGCAGGCCGTGGTCGACCTCGTCGGCGCCGGCTTCAGCGTGCCGCGCGAGGCCGTGCACTGCGTGGGCGGCTACTGGCAGCCCAAGTACTCGCTGCCCAACGCCGGCATGGTCGAGGCCGTGCAGATGCTGGCGCGCACCGAGGGCATCCTGCTCGACCCCGTCTACACCGGCAAGGTGATGGCCGGCCTGATGGGCCTGGCGCGCAAGGGCGAGCTGAAGGCCGGCGAGCGGGTGCTGTTCCTGCACACGGGCGGGCTGCCGTCGCTGCACGCCTACGAGCGCGTCGTGCTGGGAGACGCGCCCGTGGCGGGCTGATACGGACCCGCGAGCCATCGACAAGACGTGGCAGCGGGCTTTCGGCCACACGGCGGCCTCGGCTCGTGCCGTGCGGATACGCGTACGCAGCACGCCGCGAACGCCAGCAACGGGCCGTGGGCGGACAGCCAACTTCTCTTCCATCCACTGCAACGCGGCACGAGAGCGTCTCAGGTCATGAGCCTGCATCACGGCGCCCGCGGCCGCAGAATCGGGGTCCGGATCACTGCAGGGGCCCCTTGATGCAAGCCGCTTTCTACGAACGCACCGGCGCGGCGCGCGACGTGCTGCAGCTCGCCGAGCTGCCCGACCCCGAGCCCGGCCCCGGCGAGGTGCGCGTGCGCCTGCGCTGGTCGGGCGTCAATCCGTCGGACGTGAAGTCCCGCGCGGGCCTGCGCAGCAGCGAGCTGCCGTTCCCGCGCATCGTTCCGCACAGCGACGGCATGGGCGTCATCGATGCCGCGGGCGCCGGCGTGGCCCCCTCGCGCGTGGGCCAGCGCGTCTGGGTCTGGAACGCGGCCTGGGGGCGGCCCTTCGGCACCGCCGCGCAGTTCGTGGTGCTGCCGCAGGCGCAGGCCGTTGCGCTGCCCGCCAATGTCAGCGACGAGGCCGGGGCCTGCCTGGGCATCCCCGCGCTGACGGCGCTGCATGCGGTGCTCACGCGCGGCGGCGTGCAGGGCCAGCGTGTGCTGGTGGCGGGCGGGGCGGGCGCCGTCGGCCACTACGCGGTGCAGTTTGCGCGCCTGCTCGGGGCGCGCCAGGTGCTGGCCACCGTGAGCAGCCCGCACAAGGCCGAGATCGCACGCGCCGCCGGTGCCGACACGGCCTTCGACTACCGCAGCGACGACGTGGTGGCGCGCCTGCGCGAGACCACCGAAGGGCAGGGCGTCGACCGCATCATCGAGGTCGACATCGCCGCCAACGCCGCGCTGGACCTGCAGCTCATCCGCCGCGGCGGCGACTGCGTCGTCTACGGCAGCGGTGCCGGTGAGTTCAAGCTGCCGTTCTTCCCGCTCATCGTCAACAACGTCGGGCTGCAGTTCTTCATCGTCTACAACCTGAACGACACCGAGCGCGAGCAGGCGGTCCAGGTCCTGACCCGCCTGCTCGAGCAGGGCCTGCTGCAGCACGCCATCGCCGCGCGGCTGCCGCTGGCGCAGATCGCGCAGGCGCACGAACTCGTCGAGCAGGCCCGCGCGGTGGGCAACGTCGTGCTGGCGATCCCTTGACGGGCCTGCGCCGCGACGCGGCCCCGGGCCCCGCCGATCAGACGGTGACGCGCTCGCCGTAGCCGGGCACCCGCACCACCCAGCCGAGCTCGTTCTGGATCGCCACGCGCAGTGCATCGGCGGCGTCGGGTTCGCCATGCACGACGTAGGTCTGGCGTGGCGGGCGTTTCAGCTGGCGCAGCCAGGCCAGCAGGCCGCCACGGTCGGCGTGGGCCGAGAAGCCCTGCAGGTGTCGCACTTCGGCGCGCACCGGCACCATCTCGCCGTGGATCTTGATCTCGCGGTCGCCGGCCACCAGGCGCGCGCCGCGGCTGCCGCCGACCTGGAAGCCGGGGAAGACGACGGCACTGCGTTCGTCCGGTGCCCGCGCCTTCAGGTGGTGCAGCACGCGCCCGCCGGTGGCCATGCCGCTGGCCGAGATGATGACCGCCGGGTAACGCGAAGCCGACAGCCGCATCGACTGCTGCACCGTCGTCACCAGCCGCACCCCGTCGCACAGCGTGGCCAGTTCGCGTGCCGGCACGCGCAGCAGACGGCCGTGGCGTCGGTACAGTGCCGTGGCTTCCAACGCCATCGGGCTGTCCAGGAAGATCGGCAGCTCGACCGGGATCAAGCGGGCGCGCCGCAGCCGTTGCAGCACCACCAGCAGCGCCTGCGCGCGGCCGACGGCGAACGAAGGCAAGAGCACCGAGCCGCCGCGCTTGACGGTGCGGTTGATGATCTCGGCCAGCATCGCCGCGCCGTCTTCGGCCGGGTGGTTGCGGTTGCCGTAGGTGGATTCGACGATCATCACGTCGGCCGGCGGCGGCGCCTCGGGCGGCGGCATCAGCAGGTCGTCGCGGCGGCCGAGGTCGCCCGAGAACACCAGCCGCTGGCCGCCATGGCTCAGCGATACCGCGCAGGCGCCCAGCAGGTGCCCCACCGGCGTCAGCTTCACCGTGCAGTTGCCGAGCTTGAGCTCGCGCCCCGGCGGCAACGGCACGAACTGGCCCAGCGCGCGCTCGGCGTCGGCCCGCGTGTACAGCGGCAGCGCCTTGGCGTGCCGCGAATAGCCGTAGCGGTTGGCGCGCCGGGCGTCTTCCTCCTGCAGGTGGGCGCTGTCGAGCAGCAACACGCGCGCCAGTTCGCAGGTCGCCGGGCTGGCATGGATGGGGCCGCGAAAGCCGTGCTTCACCAACGCCGGCAGCCAGCCGCTGTGGTCCAGGTGGGCGTGGCTCAGCACCACGGCGTCGAGCTCGCGCAGCGCCTCCGGATATTGCCAGTTGCGCTCGCGGTGCAGCTTCCAGCCCTGGAACAGGCCGCAGTCCAGCAGCACGTGTTGCTGCCCCGTTTCCACGAGGTGGCGTGAGCCGGTGACGCCGTCGACGGCACCCAGGAACTGGATCTTCATGTGCCGATCTCCTGCAGTTCCGCCGATTCGACGACGCGCACACCGGGCCGCGCGTCGGCCAGCGAGCGGCGCATTGCACGCGCCACGGTGGCGGCGGCAATCGGCCGCCAGGCCCTGGGGATCAGCGTTGCCAGCGGCGCGGTCAGCGCCAGCGCCAGTCGTTCGGCCGGGCGCTGCGGCTGACCCAGTGCGGAGCGGTCGCCGGCCAGCAGCGAAGGCCGCACGATGACCAGGCCGGCAAAGCCGAGTTCGGCCAGCGCCTGTTCCATCTCGCCCTTGATGCGGTTGTAGAAGGTGGCCGAGCGCGGGCTGGCACCCAGCGCCGAGACGACGGCGAAGCGGCGCACGCCGGCTTGCCGCGCAGCGCGGGCAAAGGCCAGCACGGCGTCGAAGTCGACGGCGCGAAACGCCGCCTGCGAGCCCGCAACCTTGATCGTCGTGCCCAGGCAGCAGTAGGCCTCGTCCGCCGCCGGCAGTGCGGGCAGGGCGGTGTAGTCCACCACGTGCACGCGCTGCAACTGCGGCGCGGCCCCGGCCACGGGCACCGGGCGCCGCACCAGTAAATGCAGTTCGCCGGGTCCGGTCCAGGACGCCGCCAATTCACGGCCGATGAGTCCGGTGGCACCGGCGAGCAGGGCGGTCATGGCGTACAGCGTAGCGGATCGGCGCCGGAACACCTTGCGCGCGCGCAAAGCACGAGGCCACCCGGCGCTCAGGCCGTCAGCGGAAGTGCTCGAGCAGCCGCTCCAGCGTCATCGTGAACGGTTGCGCCAGCATCGGCAGCGTCAACAACAGTCCGAGCAGGCCCAGGCCCAGCGTCACCGGGAAGCCGATGGCGAAGATGTTGATCTGCGGCGCCACGCGCGAGATGGCGCCCAGCGCAATGTTGACGAACAGCAGCATCGTCACCATCGGCAGCGCGATCCACAGCCCCATCGAGAAGATCTCGGCACCCCAGCGGTGGGGCTGCATCTCGCGCACGAAGGCAAACGGCTCGGCGCCGATCGGAAAGGCGGTGTAGGTCTGCACCAATGCCGCCACCACCAGCAGGTGGCCGTTGATGACGATGAAGAGCCAGGCCACGACGGCGCCGAAGAAGCGGCTCGCGGCAGTGGCGGTGCTGGCCGACAGCGGGTCGAAGAAACCGGCAAAGTTCAGCCCCATCTGCAGGCCGATGATCTCGCCGGCAAACTCGACCGCCGCAAACACCACCCGCACCGCGAATCCGAGCGAAAGCCCGATCACCACCTGCTGCAACACCAGCAGCAGCGCCAGCGGTGAATCCAGCGCGATCGCGCTCACGGCCGCCGGCAGCTCCGGCAGCGAGGGCTGCGCGGCCAGTGCGATCAGGGCCGCCAGGCCGATGCGCACCCGCGCCGGCACGACGCGCGTGCCCAGCACCGGCAGCGCCGTGAACAGCGCCAGCGCACGCAGGAAGGGCCACAGCAGCGGCGTGATCCAGGCCAGGACCTGGGCTTCGGTGAAGGTCAGCATGCGCGGGTCAGCCGCCAGGCCGCCCCAAGGATGATGCGGCCCCTCGGGGGGTCGATGCAGCGGGCATCCCGGGGACCCGTTCAGCCAACGGCCGACGGAATCGACTGCAGCACCCGCTGCAGGTATTCCACCAGCGTCGTCACCATCCACGGCCCGGCCACACCGAGCACCGTGGCGGCGGCCACGATCTTGGGCACGAAGCTCAGCGTGGCCTCGTTGATCTGCGTCGCGGCCTGGAAGATGCTCACCACCAGGCCCACCGCCAGGATCACCAGCAATACCGGAGCGGCCACCATCAGCAGCACGGTGAGGCCGTTCTGGCCGGCGGTGAGGACTTGTTGTGCATCCATGTCGAAGTCAGGCTCAGGTGGCGAAGGACGCCGCCAGCGAACCCAGCAGCAGGTTCCAGCCGTCGGCCAACACGAACAGCATCAGCTTGAAGGGCAGGGCCACCAGCACCGGGCTGAGCATCATCATGCCCAGGCTCATCAGCACGCTGGCCACGATCATGTCGATGATCAGGAACGGGATGAAGATCATGAAGCCGATCTGGAA
>JACZKT010000553.1 GCA_014859905.1 Rubrivivax sp. | reverse complement strand
GCTGAGCGCGCCGCATCCCGACGGCTGCAGCGGATTGGCGATCGATCGCCGTGCAGGCGGCCGTCGGCAGCCGGTCAAGTCCAGGTCGTCGAGGAACGCCGGTCAACCGCTCACTTCAGATTGGCAGCGGCCGGCCAATGTTCGGCGGTTTACAGCCGTTGACCGGTTGCTGCCACTCCGATGAGTTGATACGCCGCCCGAAAGCTGCCGATCAGTCCTGCCCCTGCCGACTTGCGCAGCGACTCGCGCTGCTGCCGTGCCTGCGGCCATGGCAGTCCGCTGCTCATGCCGCCGTCGCCGACAAACGCGTGACCGTTGACAAGGCCAGACTCATCGCACGCCAGCCAGAGTGCCGCCTGGGCCCCGCTGCTGCGCGGCCCTGACGACATCGAGGTGGCGATGGCCTTCTGTGATGGCATGGTGTCGGCGCACTCTGCCGCAGCGGCGGTGGGCCGTCGTGAGTCCCGCCCAAAGTCGAGCCAAAGGATGGCGGTGGCGCCGCGCACAGAAGTAGCTACGACATGTATACTTACGTGGATCCACCCTCCTGGAGGTCTTCATGAATGTGGCCAAACTGTTTACCCACGGCGGCAGCCAGGCCGTGCGCCTGCCCAAGGAGTTCCGGTTCGAAGGCACGGAGGTTCACGTGCGGCGTGTAGGCAACGAGGTCGTGCTGAGCGCGCAGCCCCCCGCCGACCTGCAGGCCATGCTGGACGCGCTGGAGGGCTTCGAACCCGGCGTGCGCCTGGAGCGCGAGCAACCTGCACCGCAAGTGCGTGCCGCCATCGAGCCGAGGCGCTGATGCGCTACATGCTCGACACCGACATCTGCATCTACACCATCAACGAACGGCCCGCTGCGGTGCTGCGCGCGTTTCGCCAGTTCCAGAGTGCCGGGCTGGGCATTTCGTCGGTGACGGCAGCAGACTTGTTCTTCGGTGTCGCCCGCACGGGCTCGCAGCGCAACCTTGATGCACTGCGCCGCTTTCTCGCCACGCTCGAGGTCGCGCCGTTCGACGCGCTGGCGGCGGAGGTGAGTGGCTCGATGCGCGCGTGGCTGGTGTCCCAGGGCACGCCGATCGGGCCTTACGACACCTTGATTGCCGCCCATGCCCATGCCCTGGGGGTGACCCTCGTCAGCAACAACACACGCGAGTTCGAGCGTGTGCCCGGACTGAAGGTCGAGAACTGGGCAGCCTAGTGGCGCCCACCGCGCCCATGTTCACGCTGCTGCCCGGCGAACAGCGGATGCTGGAGGATGGAAGCACGCCTGCTGGTGGGCGTTGCCCCAGGCCATGAGAATTGAGCACCCCAGGCAGTTGTTGACGCTGACGGAGAAGGTGGCGCGCAAGCGCATCGCCTGGAACATGATGCGCTGGGGCCAGCCCGCGTGTTACCCCGACGAAGCACCCGCCGGCCCGGTGGTGGCATTGACCAACGAACACGCGGGCTCCGACGGCGACATCTTCTCGCACGGCTTCAACTCATGGGCATCGGCGCGCTGGTCGGCCAACGCACCTGGGGCGGCGTCATCGGCATCTGGCCGCGCCACGCCCTCGTCGACGGCACCGAAGTCACGCAGCCCGAGTACTCGTTCTGGTTCAAGGACGCCGGCTGGGGCGTGGAGAACCACGGCACCGAGCCGCAGATCGAGGTCGACAACGCGCCGCAGGACGACGCCTTCAACGCTCCCGAGCGCGACCGCCAGCTGGCCACGGCCACGGCCGCGGCTGGCGG
>JACZKT010000552.1 GCA_014859905.1 Rubrivivax sp. | reverse complement strand
ACTGCAGCCGCCGTCGGCAGCGGCGGCGGTGCAACGGTCGCACCGGGCGTGGGGGGCGGCAACGTGCCCGACGCTGCCGGCGGCGGCTGCAGTGGCACCACCACCGTGCTGTCGAGGTCGAGGTCCAGCGCGGCGCCGGTTGCAGCGGCTTGCGAGGCATTCAACACGCGCCGCAAATCGGCAGCGAAGACGGCAGCGGTTTCGTACCGATCCTCAGGCTGCTTTGCCAGTGCACGCGTCACGATGGCATCGAAGCCGGCCGGCAGTGCCGGATTCAGCTGCGACGGCGGGACCGGCTCGTCGTGCACGATCTTGCGCTGGATGCCGAAGGGCCCGCCACCGACGAAGGGGCGCGTGCCGGTGAGGAATTGATACAGCACGACTCCGGCGCCGAAGATGTCGGCGCGCGAGCCCACGGCCAGGCCCAGGATCTGCTCGGGCGCCATGTAACTGGGCGTGCCCACCATGGTGCCCGGCAGCGTGCGGTCCTGGTTGGAGTCGGCCAGCCGCGCGACGCCGAAGTCGGTCAGCTTGACGCGGCCGGCGCTGTCGATCATCACGTTGGCCGGCTTCACGTCGCGGTGCACGACGCCGTGTTCGTGCGCATAGGCCAGCGCGTCGAGCAGCTCGCTCATGATGCGCACGGCCTCTTCGAGGCCGAACTTCTCGCCGTCTGCAAAGGCCTGCCCGAGTTCGCGCCCGCGCACGAACTCCATGACGATGAAGGTCACGTCGTCCTGGGCGCCAAAGTCGAAGACGGCGACGATGTGGGGGTGGTTCAGACGCGCCGCGGCCTGCGCCTCGCGCTCGAAGCGGGCCGTGTAATCGGCCGAGGTGGACTCGTCGGCGAGAAAGCTCCGCAGCACGGTCTTGATGGCCACCGTGCGCGACAGCCGCATGTCGGTGGCCTCATAGACCACGCCCATGGCGCCTCGCCCGAGGACCTTGCCCAGCTTGTAGCGGCCCAGCAGAGTCTGCGGATCGGTGTTCATTGGCGGCGTGCGGTGGCCGCAGCGTCGTGCGGCAGCAAGGCGGTGCGAAGCAGTATAGGGGCGGCAACGGGCGGCCCGGCGCCGCTGCACGAAGCCCTGCAGCGCCTGTTGCGCAGACAGGCGCGCCGAACGGCCACCGGCCGCGCCCTGCGGCATGCGCCTTCTGGCCGACCACGGCGGGGCCGGCGCCAGGCTGGCGCCACACCCGCAGCCGTCAGAATTCGATCTTGTCGGCGATGGCCTTGATGCCCGCCTTGGCGCAGGCGTCGTCGGCGTCGCCGCCGGGCGCGCCGGAAACGCCGATGCCGCCGTAGATCGAGCCGCCGCCTTCGATGACAACGCCTCCGCCCACGGCCAGCATGCGCGGCGCGCTGCGGATGCCGCTCATCGGCCGGCCGGGCTGCGATTCGGCGGCCAGTTCGAGCGTGGAGGTGCGGAAGCTGGCCGCCGTCCAGGCCTTGTTGGTGGCCACGTCCAGCGTGTGCGCACCGGCAAAGCGGTCGCGCAGGAAGACCTGTGTCAGGCCGGAACGGTCCACCACGGCCACGCCGACCTGGTAGCCCTGCGCACGGCACGACGCCATTGCCGCCTGCGCCGCGGCGAGCGCGGTTTCGGGCGTGAGGGCCTTGATCTGGAAGGTGGCAGCCTGGCTCTGCGCCAGGGCGGGCAGGGCCAGGCACAAGCCAGCAGCGATGAGTGCGAGTCGCATGATGTGGTCTCCTGAGCTTGGTACCACGACCCACGGCACGGCAGGTCGGGCACAGCTGACCTTACACAGGCTGGGCGGCGGCAAACTGATCCGTATCAAGCCGGCCCTCAAAGCTGGCCGGCGGCATGAAGCGCCGCGGCGCACGCCCGCGCACCGGATGCACCGGTC
>JACZKT010000551.1 GCA_014859905.1 Rubrivivax sp. | reverse complement strand
GAACTGCCCGAATTGTCGCGCGGCGGCACGCTGGAGTTGCGCGTCGCCTCGGTGCGGCTGCGCGAAGCCGGGCTGCTGAGCCGCAGCGGTTCGTCGACCAAGCTCTTCGGCCAGTTCGCCGACCGCTTCGAGCTGTTGCCGCCGGGCCAGCCCAACCACGTCCGACTGCGTATCCCGGCCGCCGGCGCCTGACCAGGCGCAGGCCCAAGACCCTGCGCGGCGCGGGCCAGGCGGGCTCCTGGCATTGAAACGCCGGCCGCAGCCCTAATATCAGCTCTGTTGCCACCCCACCGCGCGCCTGTCCGGCGCGATGCCGTCATGAAACGTGTGATGCTGTTCCTCGCCACCAACCTGGCCGTGATACTCGTACTGGGTATCGCCGCCAACCTGCTGGGCGTCAACCGCTTCCTCACCGCCGAGGGCCTGAACCTGGGCACGTTGCTCGGCTTTGCCGCGCTGATCGGTTTCGGCGGCGCCTTCATCTCGCTGCTCATCAGCAAGCCGATGGCCAAATGGAGCACCAAGGCCCAGGTCATCAACGACTCCACCGACCCCACGCACCGCTGGATCGTCGGCGCCGTGCAGGCTTTTGCCCAGAAGTCGGGCATCGGCATGCCCGAGGTCGCCATCTTCGAAGGCGCGCCCAACGCCTTCGCCACCGGCGCGTTCAAGAACTCGGCGCTGGTCGCGGTGTCCACCGGCCTGCTGCAGAGCATGAACCGCGACGAGGTCGAGGCCGTCATCGGCCACGAGATCGCGCACGTGGCCAACGGCGATATGGTCACGCTGACGCTGATCCAGGGCGTGATGAACACCTTCGTGGTCTTCCTGTCGCGCGTCATCGGCTATTTCGTCGACCGCGTCATCCTGAAGAACGAGCGCGGAGTGGGCATCGGCTACTACGTGACGACGATCGTGCTCGACATCGTGCTCGGCGTGCTGGCGGCCGTGGTCGTGGCCTGGTTCTCGCGCCACCGCGAATACCGTGCCGACGCCGGCGCGGCAGCGCTGATGGGCCGCAAGCAGCCGATGATCAACGCCCTGGCGCGCCTGGGCGGGCTCGACCCCGGCCAGTTGCCCAAGACGGTGGCCAACATGGGCATCAGCAGCCGGCCCGGCGGCATGATGGCGCTGCTGGCCAGCCACCCGCCCATCGAGGACCGCATCCGCGCGCTGCAGCAGGGCTGAGCGCCCGTCTTCCTCCCTCTCCCTCTCCCGCTCGCGGGAGAGGGAGTAATTCCGCTCAGGCGGCGGGCTTGGGCGCCTTGGGCACGCGCCCCATCAGGTAGAACTCGTCGTTCGGCCGCATCCCGCTCAGGTTGGCCATGCGGTTGCTCAAGCCGAAGAAGGCGCTGATGGCGCCGATGTCCCAGATGTCGTCGTCGCCGAAGCCGTGGGCGCGCAGCGTGGCGTGGTCGCCGTCGTCGATCAGGTGCGACGCGGTGGTGATCTTGAACGCGAAGTCGAGCATGGCGCGCTGGCGCGGCGTGATGTCGGCCTTGCGGTAGTTCACCGCCAGCTGGTCGGCGATGAGCGGCTTCTTCTCGTACACGCGCAGGATCGCGCCGTGTGCCACCACGCAGTACAGGCACTGGTTCACGGCCGAGGTGACGACGATGATCATCTCGCGCTCGCCCTTGGTCAGGCCCTGGCCTGACCCCTGCTGATCCGTAAGCGTGCCGGTGTCCTTGACCAGCAGCGCGTCGTGGTAGGCCATGAAGGCGCGCCACTCGGCCGGCCGGTGCGCCAGCGCCAGGAAGACGTTGGGCACGAAGCCGGCCTTGGCCTGCACGTCGAGGATGCGCGTGCGCATGTCCTCGGGCAGGTCGGCGAGGTCGGGTACGGGGTAGCGGGAAATGGCAGTCATCTCGGTTTCTCCTTCAGGAACGGAACTGCATCGCATGCAGCCTGGCGTACAGGCCGCCGGCGGCCAGCAGCTCGGCATGCGTGCCTTGCTCGGCCAGCCGGCCGCCTTCGAGCGCGATCATGCGGTCGGCGTGTTCGATGGTCGACAACCGGTGCGCGATGACCAGCGTCGTGCGGCCCTGCATCAGCGCTTCCAGCGCTGCCTGCACGGCACGCTCGGATTCGGAATCCAGCGCCGAGGTGGCTTCGTCCAGGATCAGGATCGGCGCGTCCTTGCAGATCGCCCGCGCGATGGCCAGCCGCTGGCGCTGGCCGCCCGAGAGCTCGCTGCCGTTGTGGCCGATCAGCGTGTCCAGGCCCTGCGGCAGGCTTTCGACGAAGTCCAGCAGGTAGGCGGCGCGCAGCGCGTCGCGCACCGCCTCGCGCGGCAGCTCGGCCCCCAGCGCCACGTTGGCGGCCACGCTGTCGTTGAACAGCACCACGTCCTGGCTGACGAGCGCGAACTGGCGCCGCAACGCGGCGACGTCCCAGTCCTGCAGCGGCACGCCGTCCAGCGTGATGCGGCCTGCCGTGGGCTCCAGGAAACGCGGCAGCAGGTGCACCAGCGTCGACTTGCCGGCGCCCGAAGGCCCCACCAGCGCCACCGTTTCGCCGCCGCGCACCTGCAGCGTGATGTCGTGCAGCGCCGGCGCGGTGTCCTCGCGGTAGCGCAGCGTCACACCGTCGAAGCGGATGTCACCGCGTGCGCGAAACGCGGGCTGCGCCGCGGCGTGCGTGCCGCCGTGCTCGACCGGGCTCTGCTCGATGAGGTCGATGCCGCGCTCCACCGCGGCCAGGCCGCGTGTGATCGGCGCCATCACGTCCGACAGGTGCTTGATCGGCGCCACCAGCATCAGCATGGCGGTGATGAAGGCCACGAAGCTGCCCACCGTCGCGCCGCCGCTGCCGCTTTGCCACAGCGCCAGCACGATCACCGCCGACAGCGCGCAGGCCGCCAGCATCTGCGTCACCGGTGTCATCGTGGCGCCGGCGACCACGGCCTTGAGCATGAGCCGGCGCACACGCTCGGCGCGCTGCAGGAAACGCGCCGACTGCCGCAGCGCCGCGCCATGCAGGCGCACGATGCGCCAGGCGAGCACGTTTTCCTCGACCACGTAGGCCAGTTCGTCGGTGGCCTGCTGGCCCTCCACCGTGAGCCGGTGCAGCCGGCGGCCCAGCGCCCGCATGACCAGCGCCACGGCCGGGAACAGCAGGCCGACGAAGAGCGTGAGTTGCCAGTTCAGCCACAGCAGGTAGACCAGCAGCGCCACCAGCGTGAGGGTGTCGCGCACCAGCGCCAGCATCGCGCCCACCAGCAGCGTGACGCCGGTCTGCGCCTCGTAGACCACGGTGTTCGTCAGGCCGCTGGCGTTGTGGCGCCCGTAGGTGGCGGGCTCGGCCACCAGCAGGCGGTCGAACATCGCCATGCGCAGCCGCACGACGGCGCGCGTGGCCGTCCACGCCAGCCCGTACTGGGCCACGAAGCCGGCCGCGCTGCGCACCGCGAACAGGCCGATGATGGCCACCGGCACCAGCCACAGCGCCAGCTTGCCGGCCGCGAAGCCGCGGTCGAGCAACTGGCTCATGAGCGCCGGGATCATCGGTTCGGTGGCGGCCGTGACCACCGAACCGAGCACCGCGCCCAGCAGGCCGGCGCGGCTGTTGCGCACGTACGGCAGGAGGCGGGCGAAACGCTGCAACAGGGTGGGCATGGGGGGCGGTGCGGCGCAGGCCATGAGGCCCCGCCTGGCGTGGATTATCGCGGCGCGGGGACGGCGCGGGACCCACTGCCTACAATGCAGCGCTCTCTTGCTCTGCGATGTGATGCCGTTCGCGCCTGACATGTCTTCGACCCTGCACCTCTGGCCGCGACGCCGTTTTCTCGCTGCGCTGGGCAGCACCGCTTTGTTGCCGGCGGCGGCGCAGTTCCGGGTCGAGATCTCCGGCGTCGGCGCCACGCAGTTGCCGGTGGTGGTGGCCGACTTCCGCGGCGAAGACAAGACCGGCGTGGCGCTGGCCGCCATCGTGCGCGCCGACCTCGAACGCAGCGGCCTGTTCCGCGCTACCGCCGCCGACATGCCGCTGGACGAAAACAGCAGCGTCGACCTGGCCGAGTGGCGCGGCCGCGGTACCGACGCCCTGGTGGCCGGTTCCGCGACGCGCTTGCCCGACGGCCGTTTCGACGTGCGCTTCAGGCTCTGGGACGTGTTGAAGAACGAACAGCTGCTGGGCCAGAGCAAGGTCGTGCTCGACGCCGACCTGCGCCTGGCCGCCCACCGCGTCGCCGACGAGATCCATGAAGCGCTCACCGGCGAACGCGGTGTCTACGCCACCCGCATCGCCTACGTCGTGCGCGCGGGCCGCCGCTTCACACTGCGCGTCACCGACGCCGACGGCGAAGGCGGGCAGGTCGCGCTGGCCAGCCCCGAGCCCATCATTTCACCGGCCTGGTCGCCCAGCGGCAAGCAGCTGGCCTATGTCTCCTTCGAAACGCAGAAGGCGGTGGTCTGGGTGCAGGACCTGAGCAGCGGCGAGCGCCGCATGGTGGCCAACTTCCGTGGCTCCAACAGCGCGCCGGCGTGGTCACCCGACGGCCAGCGGCTGGCCGTGACGCTGTCGCAGGACGGGCCGTCGCAGCTCTACACGCTGCCCGCCGCCGGCGGCACGCCGGTGCGCCTGACGCGCAGCAGCGCCATCGACACCGAGGCCGTGTACGCACCCGACGGCCGCCACATCTACTTCGTCAGCGACCGCGGCGGCGGCCCGCAGATCTACCGCACCGCTGCCACGGGCGGGGCGGTGGAGCGCATCACCTTCGACGGCAACTACAACATCAGCCCGGCCGTCAGCCCCGACGGCAGGCTGCTGGCGTACGTCACGCGCCGCGGTGGCGCCTTCAAGCTGATGACGCTGGAGCTCGCGGGTGGAACTCCGCAGGCCCTGACCGACACTCAAAGCGACGAGAGTCCAGGCTTTGCGCCGAATGGTCGCTTGCTCGTTTATGCGACGCGAGTGCAGGGCAGCGACGTGTTGATGACCACCACCCTCGATGGCAAGATCAAGACACGTCTCCTGAGCAGCGGGGCCGACGTGCTCGAGCCTGCCTGGGGGCCTTTCGGCCGCTGAGACGGCATCGTCCGTCCTCGACCCCCATCAACCCCGAGAAGGAACCCCGATGAAGACAACACCCCGAAGCACCTGGAAGTTGGCCTTGCCCCTGGTCGCCGCGATGGTGGCGCTGGCTGGCTGCGAATCGACCAAGCTGCCCGAGATGTCGGCCGTACCCGTTGAATCGCGCACGCCCCTGGCAGGCACCGCCGGTACTGCTGCGGCCACGCCGTCGGCCAGCACCAGTGGCACGCCGCAGTCCGGCGTGGCCTCGGTGAACCTGCCCGGCGCAGCAGCCGGTGCCACCGCGATGATGGCGGCGCCCAGCCAGCGCATCGTCTACTTCGACTTCGACAGCTACGCCATCAAGGACGAATTCAAGGGCTTGATCGATGGCCATGCCAGGGCTTTGGCTGCCAACCGCGGCAAGCGCATGGTCGTCGAAGGCCACACCGACGAACGCGGTGGCCGCGAATACAACCTGGCGCTGGGCCAGAAGCGGGCCGAAGCGGTGGTGCGATCGCTCGAGCTCCTGGGCGTGGGCGGCCAGCAGCTGGAGGCCGTGAGCTTCGGCGAGGAGCGCCCGGCGATGCAGGGCAGCGACGAAACGGCCTGGGCGCGCAACCGGCGCGCCGAGCTGAAGGACCGCTGACATGCGCTGGGCCATGCCGGTGCGCGCGGCGCTGGCGATCTTGACGCTGGGCCTGGCGGCCGGCGCGGCACAGGCGGGCCTGTTCGACGACGAGGAGGCGCGCAAGGCCATCGTCGACCTGCGCAACCGCATCGCCGAAGGCGACGAGCGGTCCAAGGCACGCACGGCCGAACTGGCGGCAGCCAACGCGCAGCTGGTCGAGCAGTTGGCCGTCATGCGCCGCAGCCTGCTCGAGCTGAACAACCAGATCGAGGCCCTGCGCGGCGAGATCGCCAGGCTGCGCGGCAACGACGAGCAGATCCTGCGCGAGCTGTCCGAGGCGCAGCGGCGCCAGCAGGACGTGGCCCAGGCCATCGACGGGCGGCTGCTCAAGCTCGAGCCCGTGAAGGTCTCGCTCGACGGCCGCGAGTTCGCCGCCGAGCCCGCCGAGAGCAAGGCCCATGACGAAGCCATGGCGGCCATCCGCCGCGGTGATTTCGACAAGGCGGTGGCCCTGTTCAACAGCTTCCAGCGCCGCTTCCCCGCCAGCGGCTACACCGACAGCGTGCGCTTCTGGCACGGCAACGCGCTGTACGGCCAGGGCCAGCACAAGGAGGCCATCGTCGCCTTCCGTGCTTTCGTGACCGGCGCGCCCGAACACCCGCGGGCGCCCGAGGCGCTGCTGGCGCTGGCCAACAGCCAGGCCGAAATGAAGGACGTTCGCGGCGCGCGCCGAACCCTCGACGAGTTGGTGAAGAGTTATCCGCAGTCCGAGGCAGCGGCCGCCGCCAAACAAAGGCTGGCGGCGCTGAAGTAGGCGCGCGCGCGGGTCGGTCGTGGCCGCAAGGCCCCCTGCCTAGAATCCGCCAATGCAGGAATCCGACCTCCCCGGGCTCGTGGCGCAAGTGCTGTGGGCCGCGTTTGCGCTCGCGGTCGCTTTCGGTGCCATCGTGCAACGCACGCATTTCTGCACCATGGGCGCGGTGGCCGACATCGTCAACATGGGCGACTGGACGCGCATGCGCATGTGGCTGCTGGCCATCGGCACGGCGATGGTCGGCTTCAACCTCATGGTCGGCCTGGGTTATGTCGAGGCGCGCGACACCGTTTACGCCGGGTCGCAACTGATCTGGCTGTCCAACGCCGTCGGCGGGCTGTTGTTCGGTTTCGGCATGGTGCTGGCTTCGGGCTGCGGCAGCAAGACGCTGGTGCGTGTCGGCGGCGGCAGCCTGAAGGCGCTGGTCGTGCTCTGCGTGCTGGCCATCGCATCCTATGCCACGCTGCGCGGCGTTGTCGCGGTGGCCAGGGTGGCCACCGTCGATGCGGTGGCGCTGCAGCTGCCCGCCGGGCAGGACCTGCCTTCGCTGCTGGCCCACGCCACCGGCGCCAGC
>JACZKT010000550.1 GCA_014859905.1 Rubrivivax sp. | reverse complement strand
CAGCGCGCTGGCGGGGGCGCCCGCACCGGCCATCGAAGGCGCGGCCGCAGCCAGCCGCGGCGCCAGCCTGACGGCGGCGTTCCACAGCCGGCGCAGGAAGCGGAACGAGCCCTCGGCGCCCGAGTCCGACCACGCGGCACTCTGGTCGGGCGGGCCGGCGAACATCGTGAAGACACGCGCGGTGTCGGCGCCGAAGCGGGCGATGATGTCGCGCGGCTCGACGACGTTGTTCTTGCTCTTGGACATCTTCTCGATGCCGCCCAGCATCACCGGCAGGCCGTCGGCCTTGGCCGTGGCGCCCACCGGGTGGCCCTTGTCGTCGTAGCGCACGTCGACTTCGCTGGGGTAGAACCAGTGTTTCTTGCCGCCGTCCTCGTCGCGGTAGAAGGACTCGTTGAGCAGCATGCCCTGCGTGAAGAGCTTGCTGAACGGCTCGCTGAAGCTGACCAACTGCAGGTCGCGCATGGCCTTGGTCCAGAAGCGCGCATACAGCAGGTGCAGCACGGCGTGTTCGATGCCGCCGATGTACTGGTCCATCGGCATCCAGTATTCGTTGCGCGCGTCGACCATGGCGCTGTCGCTGTCGGGGCAGCAGTAGCGCATGTAGTACCAGGCCGAATCGACGAAGGTGTCCATCGTGTCGGTCTCGCGCCGCGCCGGCTGGCCGCACTTCGGGCAGGCCACGTGCAGGAAAGCCTCGCACTTGTTCAGCGGGTTGCCGCTGCCGTCGGGCACCAGGTCTTCGGGCAGCACCACCGGCAGGTCCTCGTACGGCACCGGCACGTCGCCACAGCCGGGGCAGTGGATGATCGGGATCGGCGTGCCCCAGTAGCGCTGGCGGCTGATGCCCCAGTCACGCAGCCGCCAGGTCGTCTTCTTCTCGCCCAGGCCCTTGTCCGCCAGCGCCTCGGCGACGGCGTCCACCGCCGCAGCGTAGCCCAGGCCGCTGTAGTTGCCCGAGTTGATGGTGACGCCGCGCTGCTTGTCGGCGTACCAGTCCTGCCACTGCTGGTAGCTGAATGGTTCGCCGTCGACGTGGATCACCTGCAGGATGTCGATGTCGTACTTCTTGGCGAATGCGAAGTCACGTTCGTCGTGGGCCGGCACGCCCATCACGGCGCCGTCGCCGTAGCCCATCAGCACATAGTTGCCCACCCACAGCGGCACCGGCTGCTCGGTCAGCGGATGCGTCACCGTCAGTCCGGTCGGCCGGCCCTCCTTTTCGCGCAGCGCCAGTTCGGCCTCGGTGGTGCCGCCGCGCTTGCACTGTTCGATGAAAGCGGCCAGTTCGGGGTCGGACAAGGCCGCGTGCGAGGCCAGCGGGTGTTCGGGCGCCACGGCACAGAAGGTCACGCCCATGATGGTGTCGGCGCGGGTCGTGAAGACATGCATGCGGCCGTCCTGGATCAGTGCCCCATGCGCGTCGCGGACATCGTGCGTGAAGGCGAAGCGCACGCCCTCGCTCTTGCCGATCCAGTGTTCCTGCATCAGCCGCACGCGCTCGGGCCAGCCGGCCAGGAAGTCCGCGTGCGCGGGGTCGTTGACGCCGGCCAGCAGCTCGTCGGCGTACTTCGTGATCGCCAGGTAGTAGCCCGGGATCTCGCGCTTTTCCACCAGCGCGCCGCTGCGCCAGCCGCGGCCGTCTTCGACCTGCTCGTTGGCCAGCACGGTCTGGTCCACCGGGTCCCAGTTGACGATCTGCGTCTTGCGGTAGGCGATGCCCGCTTCCAGCATCTTGAGGAAGAACCACTGGTTCCACTTGTAGTAGCCGGGGTCGCAGGTGGCGAGTTCGCGCTGCCAGTCGAGCGCCAGGCCCAGCGGCTGCATCTGGCTCTTCATCTCGGCGATGTTGGCGCGCGTCCACTGCGCCGGCGGCACGCCGTTGGCGATGGCGGCGTTTTCGGCCGGCAGACCGAAGGCGTCCCAGCCCATGGGCATGAGCACGTTCATGCCCTTCATGCGCAGGTAGCGCGCCATCATGTCGTTGATGGTGTAGTTGCGCACGTGCCCCATGTGCAGCTTGCCGCTGGGGTAGGGCAGCATCGAACAGGCGTAGAACTTGGGCCGGCCCGGGTCTTCGCCGACGCGGTAGGCGTCGGTCGCGGCCCAATGCGCCTGCGCGGCGGCTTCGACTTCGGCGGGGGCGTATTTTTCGTTCATCCGGGGGATTCTACGAAGTCGCCCCCACGGCAGCGTCCCGTCGCCACCCCGGTCATGGGCCGGGCGGCGCCTCGGTGATGAAGCCGATGCGCGTGAGCCCGGCCTCCTGCACCCAGCCGATGACTTCGGCGACGCGGCCGTAGGGCACGTTGCGGTCGGCACGCAACTGCACCTCGGTCGCGGGGTCGCGCCGGGCGGCGGCGCGCACGCGCTCGACGATCTGCTCGCGCCCGGCCGGCTGCTCGCCCAGGAACAGGCCCCCCTGGCCGTCGATGGCCAGCGCCAGGAAAGCCGGTGCGTCGCTGGGCGCGCCGCCTTCGGTCTGCGGCAGTTCGAGCTTCAGACTGCTGGTCATCAGCGGCGCGGTGATGATGAAGATCACCAGCAGCACCAGCATGACGTCGATGAGCGGCGTCATGTTGATGTCGCTCATCGGTTGCGAACCGCGGTTGCGTTCGAGGCGGCCGAAGCTCATGGCAACCGTCGCATCCGCCTCACGCCTTGCCTCCCGCGGCGTCCAGCACCATCTCGCGCAGGTCGTGCGCAAAGCCTTCCAGTTCGGCCTCGCAGTCCGAGACCCGCTTGCCGAACACGTTGTAGGCCAGCACCGCCGGCACCGCCACGGCAATGCCGGCAGCGGTCATGACCAGCGCCTCGCCGATCGGTCCCGAGACCTTGTCGATGCTGATGCTGCCGGCCGCCGCCACGCCCACCAGCGCGTGGTAGATCGCCCAGACGGTACCGAACAGGCCCACGAAGGGCGCCGTGCTACCCACCGAAGCCAACAGCACCTGGCCGAACTGCAGATGCGCCAGGCCGCGGTGCAGTGCTTCGCGCAGCCGTCGCGTGAGCTGCGACTCGAGCTGCCCCGAGGTTTCCAGCGTGCCCGCGGCGGGCTGCATGGCCACCGCGTCCAGCAGCGGCAGCAGCACGCGCTCGCGGTCCAGGGCGGCCAGCCGTGAGCGGCCGTCGTCCAGCGAGTCGGCGTCCCAGAAGGCCGGCACGGCGCGGGCGATGTCGCCGGCGGCACGGCGCAGCACCCAGCCCTTCCAGAGGATCAACACCCAGGCCGACACCGACATCGCCAGCAGCAGCAGCGCCACCGCGCGGCCGACGCCGTCGCTGGATTCCCAGAAGTGATTCAGGCCTTGCATGGGTCAGCGATGCGCCGATGCCGGCAGCCGCGGCGTCATGCCGCCAGGCCCAGCACCTGATCCATGCCGAACAGCCCCCGCGCCTGCCTGACGACGAAGCGCGCCGCATGCAGGCTGCCCGCCGCGTAGTTGGCACGGCTGGCGCTGCGGTGCGTGATCTCGATGCGCTCACCGGTGCCGGCAAAAAGCACGGTGTGGTCGCCGACGATGTCGCCGCCGCGCACGGTGGCAAAGCCGATGGCGCCCGCCGGCCGCTCGCCGGTATGGCCGTGGCGCGTGAGCACGCCGTGTGTTGCCAGGTCGACGCCACGCGCCGCCGCCAGCACCTCGCCCATGGCCAGCGCGGTGCCGCTGGGCGCGTCGACCTTGTGCCGGTGGTGGGCCTCGATGACCTCGATGTCGTAGCCCTCGCCCAGCGTGCGCGCAGCCAGGTCCAGCAAGCGCAGCATGACGTTGACGCCCACACTCATGTTGGGCGCCAGCACGATGGCGATGTGTTCGGCGTGCGCCGCGATCTCGGCCCGTTGCTGCGGCGTGAAACCGGTGGTGCCGATGACGGCCCTGACGCCGAGTTCGCGGCACACCGCCAGGTGCGCCAGCGTGCCTTCGGGGCGCGTGAAGTCGATCAGCACGTCGGCGCCGGCCAGTGCCGCGTGCAGGTCGGCGGTGACCGCCACGCCGGTGTTGCGGCCGAGAAGAGTGCCGGCATCCTGACCCAGCGCCGGGCTGCCGGCGATGTCCAGTGCGCCGGCCAGTGTGCAGTCAGCGCTGCCCAGCACGGCTTCGACCAGCATGCGCCCCATGCGGCCCGAGGCTCCGGCGACGGCGACTCTCGACATGCAGCCCTCAGGACTTTTCCAGCGGCGGGTACTCGCGCACCGGGCCCATGGGTTCGGCCGGCGGAGCCTCGCGCCGCACCGGCGGCGGCAGCGCCTTGCGCTCGTCCTCGCTCAGTTCCAGCTTGGGGACCTTCAGGTCCTTGTAGCGGCTGATCGAAGCCACGAACTCGTGCTCCGAGGGCAACTCGGCAGCCTCCACCGACTTCACCACGTCGCCTTCGAACAGCACCACCACGCTGCGGCGCTGCGCGGCGGTGTTGGGCCGGCGCATCGTGAAGATGTAGTCCCAGCGCTCGGCGTGGAAGGGGTCGGCGATGAGCGGCGTGCCCAGGATGTCGCGCACCTGCAGCCGCGTCAGGCCCGGCCTGAGCAACGCCGCCTGCTCGCGCGTGACGGCGTTGCCCTGCACGATGTCGATGCGGTAGGGCGTGATCAGCCCCATGAAGCTGTCGGTGCGCTGCAGCGACTCGCAGCCGGCCAGCAGGGTGCCGGCGGCCAGGGTACCGAGAAGGATCAGTCGTCGTTGCATGGCTGCGGGGTGAGGGGCGGCGGCGGCGGCGCCGATGGGCACAGCCGAGCGCTGCCCGGCTGGCTATGATCGACCCATTTTAGCGGCGCAAACCCCGGGGACGCTGAATGACGCATGCCGACGAGTTGAAGAGCAGCGGCCTGAAGGCCACGCTGCCGCGCATCAAGATCCTGGAAGTGTTCCAGCGCACCGAGCGCCGGCACCTCACCGCCGAGGACGTGTTCAAGGTCTTGCTCGCCGAGGGCGCCGACATCGGCCTGGCCACCGTCTACCGCGTGCTGATGCAGTTCGAGCACGCCGGGCTGCTGAGGCGCAGCAACTTCGAGTCGGGCAAGGCAGTGTTCGAGCTCAACGAGGGCCAGCACCACGACCACCTGGTGTGCCTGGACTGCGGCCGCGTCGAGGAGTTCTTCGACGCCGAGATCGAACAGCGCCAACGCACCATCGCCGTCACGCGCGGCTTCGAGCTGCAGGAGCACTCGCTGGCGCTGTACGCACGCTGCACCAAGGCGCGGTGCGAGCACCGCACCGTGAAGTAGCCCGGCTCCCCTGTGGAGGGGGCGAACATGGTACGGCGCCGGCCCGGCGGGCCCTCACCCGCCGTCGTCGCGCTCCATCGCCTTCTGGTGGCGCTGGATGAAATCCTGGTAGGTGTCGATGCCGCGCAGCTGCAGCACGGTGTTGCGCACCGCGGCTTCGACCAGCACCGCCAGGTTGCGGCCGGCGTCAACGGCGATCACCACCTTGCGCACCGGCAGGCCGAGGATGTCCTCGTACAGCGGCTCGTAGGGCAGGCGCTCGAACTCGCGCTCCATGGTTTCCTTGCGCACCAGGTGCACGATGAGCTTCAGGCGCATCTTGCGCCGCACCGCGGTCTCGCCGAAGATGGCCTTGATGTCGAGCAGGCCGATGCCGCGCACTTCGAGCAGGTTCTGCAGCAGTTCGGGGCAGCGTCCTTCGAGCGCGGTCTGGCTGATGCGGTAGATGTCCACCGCGTCGTCGGCCACCAGGCCATGGCCGCGCGAGATGAGTTCCAGCCCGAGCTCGCTCTTGCCCAGGCCGGATTCGCCGGTCAGCAACACGCCCAGGCCCAGGATGTCCATGAACACGCCATGCCGCGTGCTGCGCTCGGCGAAGTGCTGGGCCAGGTAGCCGCGCACGACGTCGACGACGTGGCCGGCCGATTCGCCGGTGACGAAGAGCGGGATCTCGGCGCGGTCGCACATCGCCACCAGACGTTCGGGCGGCAGCTGCGCGTCGGCGACGATGAGCACCGGCGGCTCCAGCGTCACGATGCGCGAGATGCGGCGCTCCTGGTCCTCGGGCGCCGACGCCGCGAGGTAGGCGACCTCGCGGCTGCCGAGGATCTGCACCCGGTAGGGGTGGATGTAGTTCAGGTAACCCACCAGATCGGCCGCGGAGCGCGCGTCGCGCACGGCGGCGTCGTCGAAACGGCGCTCAGGGTGGGCGTGGCCGGCGATCCAGGCCCAGCGCATCGTCTCGCGATGCGCCTCGAACAGCGCTTCGGCGCTGATGGACGTGGGTTTCATCGCCCCCCCCCGAAGCGCCTTCGGCGCCTCCCCCCCGGGGGGGCGCCGCCAGCGGCCCGGCGGAGCCGGTTCCGCGGCGGCTGCTTGGGGGCCGTGTGGCGAACGGTCACGCCACCGATTTCAGCGGTTCCCAGTCGGAGATCAGCTTGTGCACGCCAGCCGCTTCGGGCTCGCTCATCAGACGCTCGCGCAATGCACGGTCGGACAGCATCTCGGCGATCTCGGACAGGATCTCCAGGTGGCGCTGGGTGGCCGCCTCGGGCACCAGCAGGAAGATCAACAGCGACACCGGCGCGTCGTCGGGGGCGTCGAAGGGGATCGGCTGCTGCACGCGCAACACCGCCGCCAGCGGGTTCTTCAGCCCCTTGATACGGCCGTGCGGAATCGCCACCGCGTGGCCCAGCCCGGTGGAACCGAGCCGTTCGCGGGCGAACAGGTTGTCGGTGACGATGCCGCGGGCGATGGCGTGCTGGTTCTCGAACAGCAAGCCCGCCTGCTCGAAGACACGCTTCTTGCTGGTCGCATCCACATTCACCAGCACGTTGCTGGCGGGCAGGATCGCGGCGAGACGGTTCATCAGACCATTCCTCTTCGCCGCGGCGCAGGCGCCAGACGGCCAACAAAGATGTTACGAAAGCCGATGATCATAGCAACCGGTGCGGCGCCAGCGCACCGCGGGTGGACCCGGAATCGGGTGGGTATGACGGTTCATGCGGCACTGCAGCAACAACTATTGCCGATAAACGGAATTGCGGGTGCGCCGGGCCCGTCGGCCGGGCTATGGAAAACGGCCCCGCGGGGCCGTTGTCAAATACGACTCGGATGCCCAGCGCGGCCTCAGACCGCGTCGGTGGAGGTGCGCTTGGGCGACTCGTGATGATGGTCCTGCAGACGATCCTTGTGGCGCACCACCTGGCGGTCGAGCTTGTCCATCAGCTGGTCGATGGCGGCGTAGAGGTCTTCATGCGCCTGCTCGACGAAGATGTCGCGCCCTTTCACGTGCAGCGTGACTTCGGCCTTCTGCCTTCGTTCCTTTTCCTTCAGCTTCTCGACCGTCAGCAATACGTTCACATCGACCACCTGATCGAAGTGCCGCGTCACGCGATCCAGCTTTGTGAGTACGTACTCCCGAAGTGCGGGCGTGACTTCAAGATGATGTCCGCTGATCGTCAAGTTCATC
>JACZKT010000549.1 GCA_014859905.1 Rubrivivax sp. | reverse complement strand
GCCACGATGAACACCGGCTGCCGCGCCAGTTCGGCCAGCGGCCGCCCGCCCGACACGCCGCCGGGCGGCGGCACATGCGCCGGGAAGCGGATGAACGACAGCACTGCCAGCGACAGCAGCGCCACCGCCACCAGCGCCAGGTAGGCACCGGCAAAGGGCACCGCCAGCCAGCCGCGCGCGGCATTGGCCAGGTTGGGGCCGATGAACGCACCCGCGATGCCACCGGCCAGCACCAGCGAGATCGCCCGCTCCTTGAACTGCGGCTGGACCAGCTCGGGGCCGGCAAAACGGTACAGCGCCGCGTTGGCGCTGTAGAAGCCGGCCATCAGGGTGGCCGCCACCAGCAGCCAGAAGCTGCCGATGGTGACGGCGAAGGCGCACAGCGCCGACGACAGCGCCGCCACCACCAGCCCGACCTGGAAGGCGCGTTTGCGCCCCACCCGCGCCTGCAGCCGCGCCACCGGCATCGCCGACAGCGCCGCGCCGACGACGTAGCCGGTGACCGGCAGCGTGGCCATCCAGCCCAGCGGCGCCAGCGACAGCCCCACCAGACCGTTGATGGCGATGAAGGTGACGTTGTTGGTGAGGAAGAGTCCCTGGCAGACGGCCAGCAGCAGCAGATGTCGGTTCACCGGCCGGATGATCTCACTTCGGCCTGGCGCTGACCCGCCGCAGGGTCGGCGTCCGTACCAGCTTGAGCGCGCGGCACGCGCTGCAGCTGCACCGGCAGCGGCGGCGCGCCGCCGTCCTTGGCCTGCCCGGCGTACAGCGTCAGGTGCGGATAGGGAATCTCGATGCCGCGCTCGTCGAAGGCCTTCTTCAGCCGCTGCAGGTATTCGCGCTTGACGGCCCACTGCTGCATCGCCACCACCTTGAAGCGGCACTTGATGACCACCGCCGAGTCGCTCCACTGGTCGACGCCCGCCATGTCCAGGTCTTCCAGGATGCGTGCGGCAAAGGCCTCGTCCTCGCGCATGCCGCGGGCCACCTCGTGCATCACCGCCATCACCTCGTCGACGTTTTCGCGGTAGGCCACGCCGATGTCGAGAACGGCAAAGGAAAAGCCGCGCGTCATGTTGATGACGCTGCTGATCTGGCTGTTCGGCACGTAGTGCACGCGGCCGTCGTAATCGCGCAGGCGCACGTAGCGCAGCGTCACTTCCTCAACGAAGCCGGCGTGCTCGCCGCTGAGCTTGACGACGTCGCCGGTGCTGATCTGGTTTTCCAGCAGCAGGAAGAAGCCGGTGAAGTAGTCCTTCACCAGGCTCTGCGCACCGAAGCCCACGGCCAGGCCGACGACGCCGGCGGCGCCCAGGATGGGCGCCACCGAGATGCCCAGCTCACCCAGCACCAGCATGCCGGCCACCAGCGTGATCACCACCGCCACCAGGTAGCGAAAGACGCGGCCCAGGGTCTCGGCACGCTTGGCCGACTCGCGGTCTCCCATGCGCGCGGCCACGCGGATGCGGAAGGCGCGGATCGCCCGTTGCAGCGCCGCCGTAGCGATCCAGGCCACGATCACGATGACGGCGATGCGCAGCACCGCGGTGGTGGCGCCGCCCATGCCCGCCCACAGGCGGTCGAAGAGGTCGAAGAGGTTCTGTTGGTTCATGGCTGCGTCCTGGACAGGCAGATCGATGTCGCGTGCAAGGCCACGCCGCCTCCGAGATGCGCTTGGCGGTTCATGCACGCACCTCGCGCACCGGCTCGGACTCGGCGCCCAGCGCCAGCACGGCGCGTTGCAGCCATTCGTGCAGCGCGGCAGGGTCGGCCAGGCGGTAGGGCGCCAGCGACTGGCCTGCACCCACCTTCACCGCCACGCCACCCAGGCCGAGCGCGGCCTCGAAGGCGACTTCGTCGGTGACGTCGTCGCCGAAGACCCAGGGCCGCCGCGAGCGGAAGGGCGGCTCATCGAGGAAGGTGCGCACCGCCTGCCCCTTGCTGGCGCGGCGGGGCTTGAGTTCGATCACCTTCTTGCCGCACAGCAGCGCCATGCCTTCCACGCGGCGCTGCGCCTCGGCCATGGTCGCCAGGCATTGGTCCTCCAGCCCTTCGGCCTGGCGAAAGTGCAGGGCCAATGCACCGGGCTTGACCTCCAGCAGCAGCGCCGGGTGGCGCGCCACCAGCGCCTCTATCAGGCGGCGTGCCGGGTCGAGCTCGGGGGTCGCCATGCGGCGCAGGAAGCCGTCCGCCCCGCGCCGTTCGGCGCCATGGACGCCGGCCACGGGCAGCCGCAGCGGCTCCAGCTGGGCATCGATCTCGGCCACCGGGCGGCCGCTGATCACGGCCACCGCGCCGGCGAGCGCCCGCGCCAGCAGAGCCAGGCACTGCGGCACCGCAGGCTCCACACACACGGCACCCGGGTTGGCGGCGATGTCGGTCAGCGTGCCGTCGAAATCGAAAAAGAGAGCGCTGCCGCGGTCCGGCAGCGGCGGTTCCTGCATCCCTATACCTTACCCCGGGCACAGGGGTGCCGCAGCACGGGCGAGAAAAACCGCACCCGGCGGGTGCGACATGGCGCTGCGGCTTGGCCATGCCGCCGCCGGCGGATGACACTTCATGCCGCGGCGTCGGCGAGCGCAAGGAACCTTCTGCGGGCGCAGCGCTCCATGACGGTGCGTGCGTGCGGGTTGTCGGCGCAATGCCGATGTGGTGCGTTGTCACTGCATCGGTGTCGTGGCGGGGGCATGCGAGGGCATCGGGGCACGGGTCTTGCGAACGCCGTCGCGGGGTTGCCGAAAGCCGCGAATTGTCGGAGGAACGTGGCCTTGATCCGGGCGCCAGCCGGCGCAGAATGAACCATGCTGGACATGGGATGTTGCCGATCGTGCACCGCCAGTGACCGGAAAGCTCTGATGGAGCCCGGGCCCGTACAGCCGGGACTCCATCAGAACTTCCCAGGCTCGGGAGGGGGACCGTCCCCCACCGCGTCCGCCTGGACACCGGAGGTCCGCATGGATGTGATCAGCCATTTTGCCGCCCGCTACGAGCGCACGCGCGAGGAGGAAATGTCCCTCGAGGACTACCTCGCCGAGTGCAAGCGCAACCCGCTGACCTACGCCACCGCCGCCGAGCGCATGCTCAAGGCCATCGGCGAACCGCAGACCGTGGACACGCGCAACGACCCGCGCCTGTCGAGGCTGTTCGCCAACAAGCTCATCAAGGTCTACCCGGCCTTCGCCGAGTTCTACGGCATGGAAGACGCCATCGAACAGGTGGTGAGCTACTTCCGCCACGCCGCGCAGGGGCTGGAAGAAAAGAAGCAGATCCTGTATCTGCTGGGCCCGGTGGGCGGCGGCAAGAGCTCGATCGCCGAACGCCTGAAGCAGCTCATGCAGGAGGTGCCGTTCTACGCCATCAAGGGCAGCCCGGTGAACGAGAGCCCGCTCGGGCTGTTCGACATCAATGAGGACGGCCCCATCCTG
Source organism: Rubrivivax sp. (assembly GCA_014859905.1). Classification (GTDB taxonomy): domain Bacteria; phylum Pseudomonadota; class Gammaproteobacteria; order Burkholderiales; family Burkholderiaceae_C; genus Rubrivivax. The sequence goes on along the minus strand of JACZKT010000549.1, from coordinate 1,503 downwards.
GAAAGCGAATACGGCGTGCCGCACCGCTACCTCAACCGCATCCTCAGCCCCTGGGCGGTGAAGCGGCTGGAAGAGTACGGCGGCGACATCCGCAGGTTCACGGTCGTCAGGCGCTACCCGTCGATCCTCAAGCAGGTCGGCATCAGCAAGACCGAGCCCGGCGACGAGAACAACCAGGACATCAGCAGCCTGGTCGGCAAGGTCGACATCCGCAAGCTCGAGACCTACGCCCAGGACGACCCCGACGCCTACAGCTACAGCGGCGGCCTGTGCCTGGCCAACCAGGGCTTGCTGGAATTCGTGGAAATGTTCAAGGCGCCGATCAAGGTGCTGCACCCGCTGCTGACCGCCACCCAGGAAGGCAACTTCAAGGGTACCGAAGGTTTCGGCGCCATCCCCTTCGACGGCGTGGTGCTGGCGCACAGCAACGAAAGCGAGTGGAAGGCCTTCCGCAACAACAAGAACAACGAAGCCTTCCTCGACCGCATCTACATCGTCAAGGTGCCGTACTGCCTGCGCGTCAGCGAAGAGGTCAAGATCTACGAGAAGCTGCTCAGGAACTCGTCGCTGGCCCAGGCCACCTGCGCGCCGGGCACGCTGAAGATGATGAGCCAGTTCGCCATCCTCACACGGCTCAAGGAGCCCGAGAACTCGTCGCTGTACTCCAAGATGCTGGTCTACGACGGCGAGAACCTCAAGGACACCGACCCGCGCGCCAAGAGCTACCAGGAATACCGCGACTACGCCGGCGTCGACGAAGGCATGAACGGCGTCAGCACGCGCTTCGCCTACAAGATCATCAGCAAGGTCTTCAACTTCGACAGCCTTGAGGTCGCCGCCAACCCGGTGCACCTGATGTACGTGCTGGAGCAGCAGATCGAGCGCGAGCAGTTCGCCAAGGAGACCGAGGACAAGTACGTCGGCTTCATCAAGGAACTGCTGGCGCCGCGCTACGCCGAATTCATCGGCAAGGAGATCCAGACCGCCTACCTGGAGAGCTACAGCGAATACGGCCAGAACATCTTCGACCGCTACGTCACCTATGCCGACTACTGGATCCAGGACCACGAGTACCGCGACACCGACACCGGCGAGGTCTTCGACCGCGGCGCGCTGAACGCCGAACTGGAGAAGATCGAAAAGCCCGCCGGCATCGCCAACCCCAAGGACTTCCGCAACGAGATCGTCAACTTCGTGCTGCGCGCGCGCGCCAACAACCAGGGCAACAACCCGGTGTGGACGAGCTACGAGAAGCTGCGCACGGTGATCGAGAAGAAGATGTTCTCCAACACCGAGGAACTGCTGCCGGTGATCAGCTTCAACGCCAAGGCCAGCGCCGACGAGGCCAAGAAGCACGAGGACTTCGTCACCCGCATGGTGGCCAAGGGCTACACGCCCAAGCAGGTGCGGCTGCTGTGCGAGTGGTACCTGCGTGTGCGCAAGAGCTCATGAAGCCGCATTCGGTCTTACTCCCTCTCCCGCTCGCGGGAGAGGGCTGGGGTG
>JACZKT010000548.1 GCA_014859905.1 Rubrivivax sp. | reverse complement strand
CCGCAGGATGCGGCGCCGAGGCCTCACGCGGCTGCGCTGGCGCCGCATCCTGCGGCGCCACCGCTGACAAGGATGTCGCGGACGGCACGGGTGCCGCGGCGGCCCGGCGCAGCTTGAGCGCGAAGTCGCTGCGCAAGCGTTCGAAGGGCGAGCGGAACGAGGTCGCCACCAGCCCGGGCCCCATGTAGATATCCAGTGGCCGCGACTTGTCGGCCGGGTCGTAGAAAGGCACCCAGAGCTGATCGTCGTGCGGCAGCAGCCGCCTCCAGGCCGGGCTGCCGCTGACCTGCTGCATCGCCGACTCCGACAGCGCAACGATGTACAGGCGGTCGCGAAAACCCGCGTCTCCGTGGAGCGCCTTGAAGTACTCCAGCTCCTTCAGGCACCAGCTGCTTTGCGCGTAGTTCTCGTGCACGACGATGATCATCGCGAACGACGCGGCCACGCGCTTCTTCAGCTCCTCGCTCAGCGCACCGGCCACCGGGCCGTTTTCACCCGACAGGTGCAAGCGCGGCAGCGGCACGCCGCGCAGCAAGGCGCGCAGGCCCCTCTCCAGCTCATTGCGAAAACACGTGACCCAGCCGTACCACGCCTCGTCGTCGGCATGTGCGTAGCTGATGAAGGCGGTGTACTCGCAATCCTTGAGCAGCTTCATGCTGCCTTCCCCTGTGTACGCCGCTTGCGCCGCGGCGCGCCGCCGAGCCTGGCCGGGGCCAGGTCAGCGCAGGACATGCCGCGAAAGCGCCTGAGCAGGAAGGGGGTCGACAACACTGCGGCCGATCCTAGGTGTGAGCCCGGGCCTTGTAAAGCTTCGCTCCTTGGGGGGCCGAGGCGGGCATCTGTGTCCGCCTGGCCAGCATCCTCGACGACGAAGACGCCAGCCCGGGCCTGCGGCCTCTACACTGCCGTCGCCGCATGCGGTCCCGCGCCAGGCTCGCACCTCGCCTGGACACGACGCCGATCCCGGACCTTCAAAGAACTGCGCCTCACCCGCCATGCCCCAGACGCCCGCAGCAGAGCCCCGCCCGCGCGACGCCGACCGCTCGCAGCGCGACATCCTCGACGCCGCCCTCGGCGAGTTCGCGGCGCACGGCCTGGGCGGCGCACGCATGGACCGCATCGCCGAACGCGCCGGCGTCAACAAGCGGCTCATCTACTACTACTTCGAGAACAAGGACAGCCTGTTCCTGGCCGTGCTCGAGCGTGCCTACGAAGGCATCCGCGGCGAGGAGCAGGGCCTGAACCTGACGCAGGTCGACCCCATCGAGGCCATCCGGCGCCTGATCTCGTTCACCTGGAACTACTACATCGCCCACCCTGAATTCCTGTCCCTGCTCAACAGCGAGAACCTGCACCGGGCGCGGCACCTGAAACAGTCGGCCAAGGTGCGCAGCATGCATTCACCGCTGGTGCAGACCCTTGCCGGCGTGCTGGAGCGCGGCCACAAGGCCGGCCTGTTCCGCGCCGGCGTCGACCCGGTGCAGCTCTACATCTCGATCGCCGGGCTGTCGTACTTCTACCTCGGCAACTGCCATACGCTGTCGACGATCTTCGACCGCGACCTGCTCGGCGCCAAGGCGCAGGTCGAGCGGCTGTCGCACATGAACGACCTCGTGCTGGGCTACCTGGTGCGCGACTGAGCGCACCTCATTCCATGCCCAGCAGCCGGTAGATGCGCCGCGTGTAGACGCCGAACTGCTCCTGCGTCTTCATGTCCAGCGTGCGCGGGTGCGGCAGGTGGATCTCGAAGTTGTCGGCCATGCGGGCCGGGCCGGCGGTGAAGACGACGACACGTGAGCCCAGGAAGACCGCTTCCGAGATGCCGTGGGTGACGAAGATGATGGTCTTGCCCGACTCCTTCCAGATGCGCAACAACTCCAGGTTCATCTTCTCGCGCGTCAGCGCGTCCAGCGCGCCGAAGGGTTCGTCCATCAGCACCAGCTTGGGGTCGTGGATCAGCGCGCGTGCGATCGCCGCGCGCTGCTGCATGCCGCCGGACAGCTCGTACGGGTACTTGTCCTCGTAGCCGCTCAGGCCGACCAGCGCGAGCAGCTCGCGCGCGCGCTCCTTCGCGGCTGCCATCGGCAGGCCCAGCAGCTCCGCCGGCAGCAGCACGTTGTCCAGGATGCGGCGCCACTTCAGCAGCAGCGGCGCCTGGAACACCATGCCGATGTCGCGCGCCGGGTCGAAGGGATGGCTGGCGGAGCCGATGCGCACGGTGCCCTGGTCGTGCCCGTGCAGTCCCGCCAGGATCTTCAGCAGCGTCGACTTGCCGCAGCCCGAGGGCCCGACGAGGGCCACCAGTTCGCCGGGCTGGACGTCGAAGGTTGCGTCCGAGATCGCCAGGTGCTCCTTGCGTTCGCTGCGGTAGACCTTGCTGACCCCTGCCAGATGGATGAAGGGTTCCGCGGCCGGGCCGACGGGGGGTGCCGTCGCGGGTCGGGTTTCGGTGGCCGAGGTGCTCATGAGACGCGCGCGTCCTTGACGACGAAGAGATGCTCCAGCAGCATGACGATGCCGTACAACAGCATGCCGAGCAGGGTGATCAGGATCACCGCCATGAACATGGCGGGCGTGTCGAGCGTCACCTGCACCTGCAGCATCAGGTAGCCCAGCCCGCGGTCGGAGCCCAGGAATTCGCCGACGATGGCGCCGGCCACGGCCAGGATCGCGGCCACCTTCATGCCGGCGAAGACATAGGGCAGCGCGCCCGGCAACTGGATCTTGGTGAACAGCTGCCAGCGCGAGCCGCGCAGCGAGCGCACGAGGTCGAGCAACTCGGGTTCGATCTCGCGCAGCCCGCGCGCCGTGGTCAGCAGGATCGGGAACACTGCGATCGAGAACGCCATCATCGAGTTCGGAAACACGCCGTACTTGAACCAGACGATGATCAAGGGCCCGAGCGCCACCTTGGGAATCATGTTCAGCGTGACGAGCAGCGGCAGCATCAGCGACTCGAGCGTCTTCGACCAGGTGAACAGCAGCGCGAGCAGCACGCCGACCACCAGCGCCAGCGCATAACCGCCGAAGATCTCGGTGGCCGTGACCAGGGTGTTGGCCCACCAGCCGTAGTCCGGCACGAAGAGCGCCGCCAGCGTGTCGGCCGGTGACGGCATCACGAAGCGCGGCACCTCGCCCAGGCTCACGAAGAGGTACCACGCCAGCAGCAGCAGCAGGTGTGCGATCACGCCCAGCGTGTAGCGGCCGAGCTTGGAATTCAGAAGGTCCATGGGGTACAACGCGGTCTCAGCTCAGCCAGCGGCTCAGGTTCGCGGCGACGAAGGCATCGTCGCCGAGGTCGGCGTGTTCGCGGCAGACGCGGTCGATTTCTTCGGCCTGGCCCGGCGACAGTGTCTCGTCCGGATCCAGGCAGGTGATGCCTTGCAGCAGGCCTTGCCGGCGCAGCACCTCGTGGCAGCCGGGGATGCAGCCGGCGAAGCCGTTGGCGACGTCGAAGAAGGCGCTGTTGCAGTCGGTGACGCGCGAGTCCAGCGCCAGCAGCGCCGCGTCCACCGCACCCGCCTGCACGGCACGGTGGATGCGCTCGAGCTGCGCCACGGCGCTGTGCGTCCATACGCTCCAGTGCCCGAGCAGGCCGCCGCGGATGCGCACGGTGACCTCCTCCGTGCCGCGGCGCACGGCGTAGGGCACCAGCAGGTCGAGCACGATGTGGTCGTCGTTGCCGGTGTACAGCGTCACACGCTCCTCGGCCCCCGCCGCGACCACGCCACGCACGACGTCGAGCGTGCGGTAACGGTCGAACGGCGCCATCTTGATGGCGACGACGTTGTCGATGGCGGCGAAGCGCTGCCAGAAGGCCGCCGGCAGGTGGATGCCGCCGACGGCGCTCTGCAGGTAGAAGCCGACCAGCGGCATGACCGCAGCGATGGCCTCGCAGTGCGCGACCAGCTCATCGACCGCTGCGCCCTTCATCGCCGCCAGCGACAGCATGCCGGCGTGGTAGCCGTGCGAGCGCGCCACGCGCGCCTCGGCGCAGGCCTGTCCGGTGCGCCCGGCCAGGCCGGCGATCAGCACCAGCGGCCGCTGCGTCCAGGCACGTGCCGTGCGCGCGGCCAACTCGAGCACCGGCTCGTAGAGGCCGGCCTCGCGGATGGCGAACTGCGTCGAGTGCACCCCCACCGCCAGGCCGCCGGCACCAGCGTCGATGTAGTAACGCGTCAGTGCGCACTGGTGCCTGGCGTCGAGCCGGCGCGCGCCATCCAGCGCCAGTGGATGCGCCGGGATCACGGTGCCCCGGCGCAGCAGCGCCAGCGTCTCGGCGGGCCATTCGGACCAGTGTGAAAACATAGGGGAAAACTCGGGATGGGCGCCGTGTGCAGGCACGGGGGAAAGTGACCCCGCTGTTCTATACTGGCTCGTCAAATCACCAGCCGGTGAATTTACTGTAGCTGACCGGCGAAGGTCCGTCAACGCGTTCGGCTCCGCGCCGCCGGAGCCGCACACTTCATCCCCCTGCACATTTCAGGAGACAGCATGAACAAGCGATTGATCCTCGGCGCCGCCGTCGCGGCCCTGTTCGCATCGGCTTCGGCGCACGCGCAGAAGTCGATCGACTTCGTCCTCAACTGGGTGCCGGGCGGCGACCATGCACCGTACTACTACGCCAAGAAGCTCGGCTGGTACGCCAAGGAAGGCATCGAGCTCAACATCGAGCCCGGCAAGGGCTCGGCGCTGGCGACGCAGCGCGTGGGTGCCGGCGCCAGCCCGCTCGGGCTGGCCGACATGGGCGGCGTGCTCGTCGCCAAGGGCAAGGGCGCCGACACGGTGGCGGTGTTCAACGTCTATGCCAACTCGCCGCAGGGCATGTACTGGCTGAAGAGTTCGGGCATCACCGGCGTGAAGGACTTCGTCGGCAAGAAGATCGGCAACCCCGCGGCCGACGGCGCGCGCGTGATGTGGCCGGCACTGGCCAAGGCCAACAAGATCGATCCGAAGTCGGTGACCTGGGTCAACATCGACGCCAACGCCAAGCTCGCGTCGCTGAAGGCCAAGTCGATCGACGTCACGACGTCCTTCTACAACATCCACCACATTTTCCAGCGCGAACTGGGCGACGACATGGGTTTCCTGGCCTGGCGCGATGCCGGCCTGAACCCCTACGGCAACTCGATCATCGTCAACGCCAAGTTCCTGGAGGCCAACCGGCCGCTGGTCGACAAGTTCGTCAAGGTCACGCAGCGCGCCTTCGCCGCCTGCGTGAAGGAACCCAACCCCTGCGTGCAGGCGCTGATCGACGCCAATGGCGCGCTCAAGTTCGACAACGAGCTCACGAACTGGGGCCTGGTCGAGAAGCTGATGAGCGACAAGTATTCGCGTGAGGTCGCGCTGGGCATCCACGACGACGCGCGCATGGCCGCCGACTACGAGCTGGTGCGCGAGTTCATCGGGCTGGACAAGACTTTCGACGTCAAGACGACCTACACCAACGAGTTCCTCGACCGCTCGATCAAGATGACCAAGTAGGCGCCGCGAGGCCCGGAACCGGTCAACCCAGCTCCGGGCCGGCCGCCAGCATGATCGCGCCGGGTTTGCCCGGCGCTGTCGTTCGGCCATGCACCATGCGCGTGAACGAGCGCTGGAAGCCGAAACCCTGCTGCTGCAGCCAGGCCTGCAGAACATCTCGGCCGTCCAGCAGATCCACGTAGACCGGCCCCGGCAGTGCCTGCAGTGCGTCGGCCACGAGGCCCAATGCCGTGCTGGGGTCGTCGGCCAGCAGCGGGCCGATCTGGCTGGCCTCGCGGCCGTCGCGGCCGAGCACGAAACCCCGCAGGCGACCGCCCTCCTCCACCACGCGCGCCGCCTGCGGCAGGCGCTGCGCCAGCGCACGCAGCAAGGGCATGCGGCTGGCGCCGAAGGCCGGCACATCCATCGCTTCGATGGCCGGCCAGTCGCTGTCGACCAGCGCGCGCGTAGCAGGGGCGGCTGGGTGCCCTGCTGCGGACGGCGTGCTGGCGCGGGCTTCACACCGCCAGCGCGCAAGGCCCCAGGTGTCGCGGAAACCCGCCTGCGCATAGACCGCGTGGCCGGCGGGCGTGGCGTCAAGGATCGCCGCTCGGCCTTGCGCAGCCAGCGTGTCGAGCGCATGGCGCAGCAGCACGCTGGCATAACCCCGGCGGCGAAACCCGGGCCGCACCAGCACCATGCTGACCCAGGCGAAGTCGGCGCCGTAGGGCAGCACCACCGTCGATGCGGCCAGCGTCTGGCAGCCGTCGGCGCCTCGGGCCTGGATGCCCCAGCCCTGCCCGAGGCGCAGCATCGTGCGCCAGTCGGCTTCGTTCTGGTTCCAGTGGGCC
>JACZKT010000547.1 GCA_014859905.1 Rubrivivax sp. | reverse complement strand
GCTCAAGGCGCGTCGGATCGCCTCGAAGCCCCGCCGGTAGCTGTCCACCAGCGCCGCAGGGCCGCGGCGCTGGTGGACAGCTACCGGCGGGGCTTCGAGGCGATCCGACGCGCCTTGAGCTGACTGTCGGCGACTCGGGATGCTTGGAGGACTTGCGCGCAGTCTCCCGGGCACCGCTCACCGACTGCGCTCCGAGCCGCCTGCGCCGCGCGGCACTGCCGAAGGCGGTGCCTCGCGCAAGCGCACCGCCAAGGTTTGAGTGGCCCGCCCGATGAGCCCGGTCTCGTCATAAAGCGCCGACTCGGCCATGCCGCAACCGTTGCCGCCGAAGGCGCTGCGCGCCTGCAGGCAGATCCACTCACCGACCGGCCGGCGCAACAAGTTGACCGTCAGGTCGCAGTTGACGAAGCTGTAGCGCCGGAAATCCAGCGCGGCGCTGATGCCGTTGCCGGAATCGGCCGCCACGGCGACGCGCTGGTACGGGCTGGGCTGCTCGCCATCGACCAGCGGGTGGCGCAGGCGAAACCACGCCGTGCACGGGCCGTCGAAGAAGCGGCCTTCGGCGACGCGGTTCTCGACGAGGTCGCCGTAGCCCGTGTCGAGACCGGGGAACGGCATGCGGCACAACGGGCTCTCGGACACCGGTTTCGGCGGCCGAGGCAAGGGGTGGTCTGCCGTTCCGGCGGGCACCGGCAGATCGTCCTCGCGCTGCATCAACGCCGTGAAGCGTGCCACTTCCTTGCCGTCGGCGACGAGCCGCGCCGAGTAGTGACCGGCATTGCGGCCGATGTAGTCCGCTGCCACTTCGACACGGCACTCGCCGATCGGCACCGGGCGCAGCAGGTTCCCGGTCAGGCGCCCCAGGTGGCTCAGCCCTTCGGATGCGGCCAGGCGTTCGATCGCCCGGCACACGAGCGCCGACGGCGGGCCGGCATGCTGGTGATCGGGGTGCCAGGGGCCGCGAGTCAGGCCGCTGGCATGGAACAGCCGGCCGTCGCTGCTGGTGTAGGCGCAAGTGCGGGGCAAGGTCATCGGCAATCCACCTTCGGTGCTTGGTCGGGTACCGAATCATCGCCTGGGCGGCGGCTGTCCGTGTCGTGCCCGCAAGGTCATCGACGGTCGTCGGGAGCGGGCACCGCCGCGCGCGCCTTGCCTGGCCCCTTCTTCGGTGCCCGCTGCGCTTGCTGCGCTTCGCCGATCGCCACCCATCGCAAGTGTTCTGCGGGCGTTTCCAGCGTGATACGTCCCAGCGCCCCGGATCGAAAGTCATTCAGCACCACTTCGGCCGCCTGCTGCAGGTTCAGCCGGCCGCCGGTTTGCACCAGGCCGCGCTGGCGGGCGATCAGGGCCAGCAGCGCATCGGCATGCAGCGCCGCCAGCCCCGCTGCATCGGGCAGCTTGTAGCGGGCGGCAATCGCGCCGGCGTAGGCAGCCTGCAGCCTCTCCAACAGCGCCAGCGCCACTTCCTGCTCGTCGTAGGCATTGCGGCCGATCGCGCCGCTGGAGGCCAGGTGGTAGCCGCTCTGCGCCGCCGCGATGCGCGGCCACAGCATGCCCGGCGTGTCGTACAGGGTCACATCGCTAGCCAGCGCGATCACCTGCTCGGCCCTGGTGATGCCGGCCTCGTCGCCGGTCCTGGCGGCCTTGCGCCGTGCCAGGGTGTTGATGAGCGTGCTCTTGCCCACGTTGGGGATGCCGCAGATCAGCACCCGCAGCGGCTTGACCATGCCGCCGCGCAGCGGCGCCAGTGCCCGGCAGGCCTGGATCAGGCGGGCAGCGGGCGCGGCCTCGCTGGCGTCCAGGCCGATCGCCCGCGTGGTGGCCAGGGCGTTGTAATGCTCCAACCACAGCGCGGTGCGGGCCGGGTCGGCCAGATCCTGCTTGTTCAGCAACTTGAGCGCCGGCTTGCCGGCCGTCAGTGCGGCCAGCAGCGGGTTGGCGCTGGCGCCAGGCAAGCGGGCATCCAGCAACTCGACCACCACGTCGATGCCGGACTTCAGCCGCTCCACCATCGCCAGCCGGGTGGTGTGCATGTGGCCGGGGAACCATTGAATGGCCATCGGGGGTGCGGTCGGCTCGGGTGTCGGTGAAGCCCGATTGTCCGGGATGGGGGCTTGGGGCGCGAGGCTGCGCAGGGTTCAGTGGTGTCACCAGCGCATGCGCCCGACGGCGAGTCGCCAGCCGATTCGTCCCAACCCGCGGCTTTTTGTGGCTGCCCGCGTGCGGCAGGCCGCGCAGCGCTGGCGCATGAGGCGCTCGCTTCGCGGTTGACGGGCTAGTTCAGCCGCTTCGCGTTCCAACTTTGCCTGCGCCGCTGCCACCCTGTGGGCAACGGCCTCGGATTCACGAAGACGCTCGGCCTCCAGCTGAGCCGCGATGCGCGCGCTCTCCGCCGGGACGCCAATGACACGGCCACGGCTGTGCTATTCGTCGTCCGACATCTCGTCCCAGGCCGCCTGCGGCGGCGCCATCAGGCCGTTCCCCCGCCAAGCAGGACCGTCACGGCTGCTCGATGCCGCTGCATCGACGCCAGCGCCCGCCCTCGGGCGCGCCCGAGCCTGGGGCGGACACCGGTTCAGGAGGCGGCAGGAGCATCTCAACCCGAGGCCACTTCCGGGAAGGCCAGCGCCCGGCGCAGCACGCCGGCTGCAGCACAGAGCGGCGCCGTCGCCGCAGCGATGCCACGGCTGGAGGACTTCCTGCACCTGCAGGAACACGAGTTCCTCCGCCAGGCCTTGCAGCGCCACGACTTCCAAATCAACATCACCGCCGATGCGCTGGGCATCAGCCGCAAGAGCCTGTGGGAGCGAATGAAGCGACTGGCGATGGGTTGAGCTTGAAGCCGGCCGATGGTTCGCTACTGTTCGGTCGCGACGGTTTCGTCTCGTTGGACACCTGGGGCAGCATGAAGCGCGTGGGCAGCGTCGACGACTGGAAGCAGAACACCAGCCTCAAGGAGCGGCGGTTCTCCGGACCCCTCTCTTCGAACGACCCGCGAACCATGCAACTCATCCACGCGCACCGCGCTGCAGCAAGCGCGCGACGAGTCCCAGTTGCATCGCGACAGAATCGTCTGCAATGCCAGCTGCCAATCCTGTGCGCGATGGCCGGCGATCAGCGCTCGGGCGCACCGGCATCGCCCGGCCAGAGGCGTGCGAACTGAAACGAGAGCTCGCGGTGATGCCGCACAGACAACAGGTGCACGACCTTGCCCGTCGAGTCCAGCGAGTACAGGATCAGGTAGTTGCCATGCAGGTACTCCCGCAGTCGGTCGGCTGCGCCCGGCGGCAGGGCCGCCAACTGGGCGAGCGCCTCGGTCGATTGCGGCGGCTGCTCGAGATAGCGCCGGCCTATGCGGGGAAACCGGCGCAGGTTGGGGATGACCGTTGCGCGCAACTCGACCAGCAAGCCGTCGAAGGCAAGCGCCGCGTCGGCGTCGGTCAGGAAGGCCTCGAGCGCCTCCAGCCTGTTCAGGAAGCTGGCGGTCAGCTCGACCCGGAACAGCGGCTCAGCCACGCTTCCTTGCGGCCGGGGCCGCCTTCACGCTGCCCTGGCCTGCCGGGTCACGGGGCCGGGCGCGACGCTTCTGGAGCCGGGCGATGGCGGCATCCGCGTCGTGGGTGCGCCCGGCAGCGATGTCGTCCAACCCGCGCCTGGCGTCGTCGAGCAGCAGCAGATGGATGCGCTCGCGCTCGAGGCGGTGGTAGTAGTCCAGTCGGTCGGCGTCGATGAGGGCCACGTAGCTCTCGCCGTTCTTGGTGATGATCTTCTCGGCGCCGGCCTTCACCTGGTCGGCCAGTTCGGACAGGTTGGCACGCGCCTGCGTGAACGGCACCACGTCGCTGGCAGCGATACCCATGAGCGCCCTCTTTGTGAAGTTACAGAATCCTGTGCAGTCTAAGCGCCTTCGCGTGGCACGGCAAATGAGCGTCACGGCGCCTGGTCAGTGCGCGGCGGCGTTGGAGAGCACGAAGTCCGCGATCGCGGCGGTGTCGGCCAGGTCCAGCCGGGTGACGCCCGGTGCGGGCAGCGGCGTGTCGCTGGCGATCGCCAGGATGCCAGGCCAGTCCGGCCACAAGGTCGGCTTGCCGACCTCGGCGCGCCAGACCTCGAGCTTCGGGAAATCGCCGTTCTTGAATCCCTCGATCAGCACCAGGTCGCACTGCTGCAAGCGGCTGATCAGGTAGTCCAGCGGCGGCTCGTCGGCGCCGCGCAGTTCGTGCATCAGCGCCCAGCGGTCGTTGCCGAGCAGCAAGACCTCCATGCACCCGGCTTCGCGCAGGCGGTACGAATCCTTGCCCGGGCGGTCGATGTCGACGTTCTTCTTGTGGCTGTGCTTGATCAGCGAGACCACGAGGCCGCGCGAAGTGATTTCGGGAACCAGGCGCTCGAGCAGCGTGGTCTTGCCCATGCCGGAGTGACCGGCGATACCAAAGACTCTCATAGGCCTCCGAGCCTGAAGGGAGCGTGCATTCTGCCGGGCGCGCCGGCATCCGGGCGTTGACGCCTCGCTCCACACCGGGCGACAGGATCTCGCGGGCACTCGGGTCAAACCCGCCGCACGTTTGCCTGCGATCAACCCATGAATCCACCGAGGGCGCAGACTCGCGGCGATCGCAAGCCAAGCGCCTTGAGCGACGGTGCCGGCGAACCTCACCTCTACCGGGCTGTCCAGTTCACGCGCAGCGCATGCAGCCACCGACAGTCCACATCGACCGCTACGCCGTTCGATTGGCGGGGCCGCTGATGCCGCAGCCCGACACCTTGCGGCGCCTGCTGCGGGCCACTGTCGTCGATGCGCATCCGATGCAGATGCCGCCGCGCTGCGCGAGCGGATTGAACAGGCGGACCTGCACTTTGGCATGCCCGTCGAGCAGGGCCAGGTCGGATTCGCGGTCACCGACGTTCACCTCGTCGACCGGCAGGCGCACGCGCACGCCACGCCGCGCCGCCCGCAGCGCGCCGTCCAGCGGCAACGTGGTGGTCGTATCGTGGGCGACGATGCAGTACTGCAGATCGAGCGTGCGCTGCGCCGCTTCGGCGAGGGCGCCGCGCGCGGCACGTCGAACCGACTGGGTGCACAAGCGCTCAGGAGTGCCGCGGCGACACCAGCCGCTACACGGCCCGGAGGGCCACGAACGAGGCGTCGCAGGCTCGTCCGGACGCCTGTGGAACGCCCGATCACGGAACCCCGATCAGGCCAAGGGGTTGCGGTCATGGCCGCGCATCCGCGACGATGTGGCCGGCCCGTACCACCAGCAATTCACCTTCGGCCAAGGGCCGCCAAGCCTCGTCGCTGAGCGGCACGCTGGCCAGCCACACCGCCGATCGTGCGGCACGCTCGACGGTCACGGCGACCAGGTCGTCGACACCCGCCGGGACCGCGGCGAACTCGCGCTGCATCAGCCACAGCCCCGGCGGCTCGGCGCGCCCGCTGGCGAGCTGCATGCGCCGGTGGCCGTGCGCGAACAGCGCATCGCCGTCGGCGTAGAGGAAATTGGCGGGGCCGAGCGCGCGCAGCTC
>JACZKT010000546.1 GCA_014859905.1 Rubrivivax sp. | reverse complement strand
GCGAACCCCCTCGACGACAACGGCCTGTCGCGCCTGGCCTTCGACCCGCCGGCCGGCGCACCGGCCAGCGGCAACCAGCGCGCGGTCGACCTCGTCGGCAGCGTCAACGGCGCACCGGTGTCATCGGCATCGAATACCCTGGACGACCTCATCGACGGCGTCACGGTGCAGGTGGCCAAGACCACGACCGGCACGGTCGACGTGAGCGTCGGGCCCGACACCGCCGCGATGAAGACGCTGATCCAGCAGTTCGTCAGCGCCTACAACGAAGCGAACAAGTATCTTTCCGACCAGACGCGCTACAACGCCGACACCAAGACATCGGCCACGTTGCAGGGCGACCGCATCGCCGTGAGCCTGCAGGGGCAACTGCGCGCCCTCGTCGCAACGCAGTCCAGCGCATCGTCGGTGTTCGGCACCCTGTCTTCTGTCGGCATCGCGCTGCAGCGCGACGGCTCGCTGAAGGTCGACGACACCAAACTCACCGACGCACTGACCCAGCTGCCGGAACTGGCCAAGCTGTTCGGCGCCGACGGTGGCGGCGACCCCTTGGCCGTGGGCATCGCGCGCCGCTTCGATGTACTCGCCGATTCGAACGCCGGCACCGGCGGCTCTCTTGCATCGCGCGAGGAAGGCCTGAAGCAGCGGCTGTCGCGCAACCGGACCGAGCAGGAGCGGTTCAGTGACCGCATGACGATGGTCGAAGCGCGCCTGCGCGCGCAATACACCGCGCTCGACGTGAAGATGGCGCAGCTCAACGGCCTGAGCACGTACGTCACGCAGCAGGTCGAGATGCTGAACAACAGCCGAAACTACCGCTGACCCAGCCGAGACGCGCGCCTTTGGGGCGCAGCGCCAGCACGCCGGCGGCCAGGTCGAGCAGCAAGTCACCGACGGCGAAGAAGCAGTCCGGCACCTCGGCGCAGCGCCCGCGCTCGGCAGCGGCCAGATCCATGGCCCCGCCATCACGCTGGAGCCGCTTGAGTGCAAACAGCCGGCGCACGACGAGATCGGGCCACCTCGGCATGGCTCGAATTGTGCGCGCTGAGCCAACGGCCCATACCCGCAGATGCTGGCTGAAAGCCGGTCTCCTTCGCGACCGAGCGGCGCTCGCGGGCGCCCTGGGCGTCGTGCAAGCGGTGTATCTCCGCTCATCCCCGCACTTAAGCTGCCCACCTCGCCGGCCGATATGTAGGCAAGCCCACCACCAACGCACAGCGCGCACACCCATGTTCTCGAGCCCCGCTTCCCTCCGGAGCAGCGCCGCACGGCACTGCGGCATGTACCAGCAGGTCAATCTGGACAGCCAGCTGAACGGCGACGCTACGCCGCACCAGATGGTGACGATGCTGTTCGACGGCCTGTTCGAATCGCTGGCGCATGCTCGCGGCGCCTTGCGTGCCCGCGACATCGAAGCCAAGGGACGCGCCATCGGCCGGGCCGTGCGCATCGTCGACGAAGGCCTGCGCTCGGCGCTCGACCTGCGGCAGGGGGGTCCCCTCGCGCGCGACCTGCACGATCTGTACGCCTACGTCGCGGCGCGCCTGACGCATGCCAACCTGAAGAACGACGAACGCGCGCTCGACGAATGCGCCGCGCTGATGTCGCCGGTGCGCGAGGCCTGGACTGCGATCCGCCCCGCCGTCGACGCACGCCATGGCGTCTGAACGCCACTTCACGACCTCATCGCACAGGGCCCTTCCGATGCACCCCGAATTGATGAACTACTACGAAGCGATCGAACGGGCCAGCGCCGACATGCTCTCGGCCGCGCGCTGTGGCAACTGGGACCAGGTCGTCAAGCTGGAAGGCGCCTGCGTGCTGCTGATCAGCCGGCTGAAGAACGCCGCGCGCCACGCAGCACTGGATGCGGAGACCGCGAAGGCCAAGTCGCGCATCATGCAGCGCATCCTCGTCAACGACGCCGAGATCCGGCACCTCGCGGAACCCTGGTTGCAGGACCTCGAGAGCCGGCTCTCGCTGCGCCAGCCGACGCTGCACTGACACGGGCGACGCGATGTTCGAGGACACCCGGCCCGCCGAACTCGATGCCACGGGCAGCGGCGACCCCTGGGCGCCGTTTCGCGTCGGCTCCGCCCACGAGAGGCTGCGCGTGCTGCGCGAACTGCGCGACTGCGCCGTGCCGGTGCTGCTGCACAGCCCCGACGGCGCCGCGCTCACGACCACGCTGTGGACGCTGGATGCGACGCAGCAGCGGCTGAGCTTCAACGCCGACGCTGCCGAAGCGCAGCTGGCACGGCTGGTGGAGTCCGACGAGGTCGTGGCGGTGGCCTACTGCGACAGCGTGAAACTGCAGTTCGACCTGCACGGCCTGGTGCTGGTGCGTGGTGCCACGGCCAGCGCGCTGCAATGCGGCATGCCGGGCGAGGTCTACCGCTTCCAGCGCCGCAGCGCCTACCGCGTGCGGCCGCTCGCACACCCGCTGCCGGTGGCGCAATTTCGCCACCCGGCACAGCCGGACAGGGTGCTGGCACTGCGCATCATCGACCTCAGCGTGGGCGGCTGCGCGCTCTGGCTGCCCGACGGCGTGCCCCCGCTGCACGCCGGCACCCGGCTCGGCGAGATGCGCTGCGAGCTCGACACCGAGACCCGCTTCACGGCCACGGCGACGGTGAAGCACGTGTCGGCGCCGACACCTGAAGCGGGCGACGCGCCCCGCGGTGACACCCGTGCCACCGGCGGCAGGCGCCTGGGCTGCGAG
>JACZKT010000545.1 GCA_014859905.1 Rubrivivax sp. | reverse complement strand
TATTCCTGATCGACGAGTTTTCCGGCGGTGTAGTCGATGTAGGCCTGCATGTCGAAGTGACCGTGGCCGCACAGGTTGAACAGGATCGTGCGCGACCGGCCTTCCTCGCGGCAGCGGATCGCCTCGGCGATCGCCCCCTTGACGGCGTGGTTGGCCTCGGGTGCGGGAACGATGCCTTCGGCGCGTGCGAACTGCACGCCGGCGTCGAAACAGGCGATCTGCTGGTAGGCCGTGGCCTCGATCAGCCCCAGGTTCGAAAGGTGGCTGACCAGCGGCGCCATGCCGTGGTAGCGCAGGCCACCGGCATGGAAGCCCGGTGGCGTGAAGGTCGAACCCAGCGTGTGCATCTTGGTCAGCGGCGTCAGGTGCGCGGTGTCGCCGAAGTCGTAGGCGTTCTTGCCGCGCGTCAGGCTCGGGCACGCGGCCGGCTCGACGGCGACGATGCGCACCTTCTTGCCGCCACGCAGTTGCGCGCCCAGGAACGGAAATACGATGCCGGCGAAGTTCGAACCGCCGCCGGTGCAGCCGACGATCACGTCGGGATAGTCGCCCGCCATCTCCATCTGGACCATGGCTTCCTGGCCGATGATCGTCTGGTGCATCAAGACGTGGTTCAGCACGCTGCCCAGCGCGTACTTGGTGTCGTCGCGCTGGGCCGCGATCTCGACCGCTTCGGAGATCGCGATGCCCAGGCTGCCCGGGTGATCGGCACGCTGCGCGAGGATCGCGCGGCCCGACTGCGTCTCGCTGGACGGTGAAGCCACGCAGCGCGCGCCATAGGTTTCCATCAGTGCGCGGCGGTACGGCTTCTGGTTGTACGACACACGCACCATGAAGATCTCGACTTCGAGGCCGAACACGCAGCCGGCGAAAGCCAGCGACGAGCCCCATTGCCCGGCGCCGGTCTCGGTGACCAGGCGCTTGATGCCGGCCTCGCGGTTGTAGAAGGCCTGCGGGATCGCGGTGTTGGGTTTGTGGCTGCCCGACGGCGACACGCCCTCGTACTTGTAGTAGATCTTGGCCGGCGTCTGCAGCGCCGCCTCGAGCCGGCGTGCGCGGTACAGGGGCGACGGCCGCCACTGCCGATAGACCTGACGCACCGGCTCGGGGATATCGATGTCGCGCTCGGTCGACACCTCCTGCATGATCAGTTCCATCGGAAACAGCGGTGCCAGATCGCCGGGGCCGATGGGCTGGTGCGTGCCCGGGTGCAACACGGCCGGTGCCGGTTTCGGCAGGTCGGCCTGGATGTTGTACCAGGTCTTCGGCAGTTGCCCCTCGTCGAGCATGTACTTGATCGTGTCGCTCATGTGTGCTCCTTCGGATTGCGGTTGAAATCAACGGTCCACCCAAGCAGAGGCCGTCGTGCATGGTGCGGGGCGCATTTGCACTTGCCTTGATTTGCTTCAAGGACATTCGACATCGGCCTGCGCCGAGCCGACTTGGGCATGGGGTCCGTGCACGGCGCTCATCCCGTGTGCAGGAAGTGCCGGCTCGCGCCGTCGAGGACGAGGCAGCTCAGCACGCCGCTGCGGTGGGCCTCGGTGTCGATGCCGATGCGATTCGGGCGCAGTTGTGGCCGCTCGGAGATGCTGTGCCCATGCACGACGACCGCGCCGTGGTCGAGCGTCGACTCGAGGAACGGTGAGCGGATCCACATCAGGTCGTGTGCGGCCTGACGTGCGAGTGGCACCCCCGGTCGGACCCCGGCGTGGGCAAAGAAGTAGTCGCCGCAACGGTGGCAATACTCTGTCGAGCGCAGGAAACTGCGGTGCGCCGATGGCAACACCGCGTCGAAGGCGTCGCGCAGGGCGACAAGGGCCGCGTCGTCGCGTCGACGGCGGTCGGCGACGTCGACGCCGTAGTCGGCCAGCGTGTCGAGACCGTCGTAGTCGAACCAATGACGCCCGGCATCGAGGTCGCCGTCGAGGAAGCGCAGCCAGAGATCCTCATGGTTGCCGCGCAGCGTGATGCGGGTGAAGCCCGGTGGCGGGGCGGCAACCATCGTCTCGACGACGCGCCTGGAGTCGGCGCCCCGGCTCACGTAGTCGCCCAGATAGACCAGGCGCCGCTGGCGCGCCGGCCGCCGCGCCGCGTCGGCTTCGATCGAGACCAGAAGGGCCTGCAGCAAGTCGAAGCGGCCATGGATGTCACCGATCGCGTAGACCACGGTCCCGGCCGCCGTGCTCGCGCCTATCCCGGCGTTCGTCGCGGCTCCTTCGTGTCGGCGCCGTGGCCGGTCCAGCGCTGGAACAGGTCGTGCTCGATGCCGACCTGGTCGAGCGCCTTGCCCAGAGTCTGGTGGATGAGGTCCATGATCGTGCGTGGCCGGTGGTAGAACGCGGGCATCGGCGGCAGCAGCACCGCGCCACAGTCGGCCGCGCGTGTCATCAGCTCCAGGTGTCCCCTGTGCAGCGGTGTCTCGCGCACCAGCAGCACGAGCTTGCGCCCCTCCTTGAGCTGTACGTCGGCGGCGCGCACGACCAGGTTGTAGGTGAACGAATTGGCGATCGCCGACAGCGTCTTCACCGTGCAGGGCGCGACGATCATGCCGCGTGTGCGGAACGATCCGCTCGCCACCGCGGCGCCGATGTCCTTGTTGCTGTAGACGACATCGGCCAGCGCACGCACGTCTTCCAGCGTGTCGTCGGTCTCGATGGCCAGGTTCATGCCTGCCGCCTCGCTGAGGATCAGGTGCGTCGGCTGGCCCAGGCTCTTGAGCACGCGCAGCAGTTCGACGCCGTAGATGACGCCGGTGGCGCCGGTGATGGCCACGATCAGGGGCAAGGTCATGAGTGGATCCTGTGCACGGGCATGGGTTCAGGCGGCGAGCGCAGGCTGCTGCGCCTCGACCGACTCGATGACCGGAATCCCGGCCGCCGCCAGCGCCGCGGCGATCTCGAGCACGTCGGCAGCGTGGAAGCGGACGATGATCCTGTGCTCGGCGAGGTCGTTGTCGATCTCCGCGTCATGGCGGCCCAGCATCGGGTAGATCGCCTGCACGACGGCGCCGGCGCTTTCAGCCACCTCGGCAATGCGCCCGATGACGCCGGCTCCGAGCCTGACGGGCCCGAGGGTGATGCCGCTGCACCGTTGCCAGGCGCCCAGGCAATGGGCCGCGATCTGGAAGATCTCGTTGGCCGAAATCACGCCGACGACCCGATCGCCCTCGAGCACCGGGAACTGCGCGACGCCGAGTTCCCGACCCTTGCGCAGGCAGTATTCGATGGTGTCGTCGGCCCGAACCGTGCCCGGGTTGCGCACCATGACATCGCGAACCCGCAGTCGGGTGACGAAGTAGTTGAACTCGTCGCTGTCCTGCGTACGCAGCACGAAGTGGCCCATGCGCAACAGGTTGGCGCGTGTGACGAGGCCGCGAAGCCGACCGTCGTCGACCACCGGCAAGGCATGCAGGTTGTTCTCGCTGAGGATGCGCTTGGCCTCGGAAACCAGCGTGTCGCTCGCGATCGTCAACGGATCGGTCTGCATCCAGGTGCGCACGATCATCACCGGCTCCTTTCAGCCCAAGGCCCGCGACAGGCGATACAGACGCACGAACTCCTCGACGGCGACGCGTGCGAATTCGGGTGTGTACAGGTGAAGGTCGAATTCCTTGATGCGGGCCCGATCGTCGATGCGCTCCTTCAGTCGCGCGACGAAAGCGGCGTTGGCCTGGGGGTCGTGGATCGGGCGGCCGGCGCGGTCGAGCGACGACCAACCCTGCAGCGGCACGAGGAAGCTCCACTCGCCACGCGCCGCGTTCAGCCGCTCGGCAATGACGTCGGCGGCCTGGCGCAGTTCGTCGGCGGTGGTGCGCACCTGCACCCGCAGGGCGTCCTGCACGTACTGCACGCGGTCCCTGGTCTTGTCCAGCATGTCGGCGCGGCCGCCGTAGGACAGGATGTCCAGCCCGCAGGGCGCCAGCACGGTCGGGATGCCGGCGGTGGCCGCCGCCTTCAGCCGGTCCGGCCCCGGGTCGCGGTTGCCCTTGAACAGGTGCTCCATGACGCCGCCGATGCAGATGTCGACCACGCCCTGGAAGGCGCCGTCGCGGATCATCTCCTCCATCGCCTTGTCGCCCTTGCCCTGGGCGTGGCAGACGATCGGCGTGAAGCCGGCCTGCTCGAGCATGCCGGTGGCGGCCTGCACCGCCATCTCGCCGAAGCCGAAGGACGAGATCGCCACGCAGGGCTGGTCGAAGCGGAAGTCTATGCCCAGCGTCATCTCGACCATGCCGCAGATGGCGCCCACCGCATTGACGATCTGCGCCTTCAGCAGCGGGTTCATCTTGACGATGTCGAGCACCGTGTGGTGCATCGTGATGTCGCGCGTGCCGACGTACTGGTCGATGTAGGCCGGGTGCGCGGCCATCGGCGAGGCCATCAGCTTCGGCAAGCCGAAGGGCAGCGTCTTCATGATCGACGTGGCCACCAGCGTCGCGGTGCCGCCGCCGATACCGATGATGCCGTGCACGCGGCCCGCCTGCACCAGATCGGCGACGATGGCCGCCGCGCCGCGGATCTGGTTGCGCGTGGCGGTGCCGCGATCGCTGCGGTACTTCTCGCGCACCACCTCGATCGGCAGGCCGCCGCGCGCCGCCACGTCCTCGGTGCGGATGTCGCCGGCAAACGGCGGCGGCTCTTCCATGCTGAAGTCGAGCAGGATCGGCTCGTGCCCGCGCCCGGCGATGAGGTCCTTGACGAACACGATGTCTTCGCCGCGCGTGTCGAGGTTGCAGACGATGACGATGCCTTTTCTCATGCCGCCCGCCACCGGGTTCGCGTCACTTGGCCTTCTTGGCTTCGGGCCGCGTCAGCCGGTTGATCATGCCGGCCACCGGGCTCGAGCCGGCAAAACCGTACTCGCTCCAGCGATCCGACACCTTCTGCAGCACGGCGCGGTCCATGAAGATCTCGCTCGGCTTGTTCTTCCACTCGAACGGCGTGCAGGCGTCGAGGATGATGCGGCTGGTGATCTCGCGCGCCTCGATCGGCAGCCCGGGGTCGAGCGGCGTCGAGCGGCCGCGGTCGATGATCTGCGCCGAGCGCTTGGGGTCGAAGCGCGTGGCCAGCGCCCACCAGATGCGGTCCCAGTCGTCGGCCTCGATGTCGTGGTCGACCGTGATCACGCCCTTGACGCCGTAGTGCCCGGTGGTGCTGGCGATGACGGCGTTGCCGACGTGGTTCGAGTGCCCCGGGTACATCTGCTTGACCGACACCACGACCCAGAAACGGCCGCAGGCCTCGGGCGGGATGTAGACGCTCTGGATGCCCGGCACCTTCATCGTCTCGAGGTCGTGCCACAGCGTGGCGGTGCGGTTGAGCGACTGGATCATGTGGATGTCGTTGATCGGCTTGCCCACCGTCGTCGACCACATCACCGGCTTGTTGCGGTGCAGGATGCGCTTGATGCGCAGCACCGGCTTCGGATAGTCCTTGCCCTTGTTGCCGGAGTAGTAACCCGTGTACTCGCCGAACGGCCCTTCGTCCATCAACTCGTTGGGGTCGATGAAACCCTCGGCGATGATCTCGGCGTTGGCCGGCAGCGTCAGGCCGGTGACCTCGGACTTGAACACCGGCACCGGCCGGCCGCGCAGCGAGCCGGCGATGTCGTATTCGTCGACCTGCGCGCTGACCAGCGTCGAGGCGGCCAGGAACAGCACCGGGTCGCAGCCGACGACAGCCGCCGCGGGCATCAGCTCGCCACGCTCCTGGTATTTCTTCATGTGCATGTCGCCATGCTTGCCCTTGATGATCTGCGAGCCGAGGATGTCCTTGGCGAGCACCTGCGAGCGGTAGGTGCCCAGGTTCGTCCAGCCGGTGTCGGGGTCTTGCGTGACCAGGAAGCCGGAGGTGACGAAGAAGCGGCCGCCGTCGTCCGGATAGAACCACGGCGAGGGGAATTTCTCGATGTCGATGTCGGCGCCGGTAATCTGGTTCTCCATCACCGGCGGGTTGTCCACATGCACCGGCTTGACCATCTGCTTGGTTGTCAGCTCCATCCACTTCTTCGACAGCTGGCTCATCGACAGCGAGGGGTCCTGCTCGAGCGCGATCGCCAACCGCTGCGCGGTGGTGAAGGCGCTGGTGAAGACCGGGATGTCGTAGCCCTTGACGTTCTCGTACAGCAGCGCCGGGCCCTTCTGCTCCTCGTTGACCTTCGAGACGTGGCAGAGCTCGAACTTCCAGTCGACCTCGGTCTTCACGCGGTGCAGTTGCCCGCTGGCCTCGAGTGCCGCGATGTAGCTGCGCAGGTCGTCGATGGGCCGGATGTCGTTGCGTGCATTCATGTTCGCTCCGTTTCGGTGGGGGGGCTTCGTGAACGGTGGGAAAGGGGCGCTCAGCCGACCTTCTTGCCGGCCAGCATGGCGGCGAGGATGTAGTCCATCGCCGAGCCGGCCGACCGCGCGGCCGGGGCCTGGCCGCGCGCGCTCCACACGGTCTCGGGGCGCGCCTGCAGGATGTAGATGTTGCCGCCCGCGGGCAGGTCCTTGTCGACCGCCCATTCGATGTCCATCGGGCGGCCGTAGTGCTTCTCGATCTGCTTGCCCATCCACGCCAGTTCGGTGACCTCGTCGTCGATCAGCGACTGCACGCGCTGGCGCTCATACGGCACCTCGATCGCGCGCGCGGCCTGGGCCTTCGGATCGACCGTATAGCAGACCAGCTTCTGCGAAATCGTGCGGTCGATGATGTCCAGCGTCACCTTGTTGACGACGAAATGGTCCGGCGTGACCTCGCCCGCGACCACCGATTCGCCGAAGCCGAAGTTCGAATCGATGACGATCACCGAGCGGTCGCCGCTGGCGGGATGGATCGTGAACATCACGCCCGCGGTATAGGCGTTGGCCATCTTCTGCACGCCCACGCTGATGGCCAGCCGCTCGTCGTCGAAGCCCTTGTTGGCGCGATACGCGATCGCTCGGCCCGTGTACAGGCTGGAGATGCAACGGCGCATGTGGTGCAGCACCTCGTCGATGCCGCGTATCCACAGGTAGGTGTCCTGCTGGCCGGCAAAGCTGGCGTCGACCAGGTCCTCGGCGGTGGCACTCGAGCGCACGGCCACCGGTGTCGCCGGCATGCCGCAGCGCACCGACAGCTTGCGGTAGCACTCGGCGACCTGGTCCTCGATCTCCTCGGAGAACCCGTGCCCTTCGATCAGCTCGCGGATGCGCACGCTGGCCGCCTCCAGCGCGCCCAGGTCGTTCATGTCGACGCCATCGAGCAGGGTGCGGACTTGCTGCGCAATGCCCGCCTCGGCGACAAAGCGGCGGTAGCCTTCGGTGGTCAGCGCGAAGCCGGGCGGTACGCGCACGCCGGCGTTGATCAACTCGCCCAGCGACGCACACTTGCCGCCGACCAGCGGCACCGATTCCTTCCGGCAGTCCTGGAACCAGCAGACCACCGGCGGCCGCGAGTTCGCGCCCTCCGCCGGCGCCCGGCCCACGGCCTGCGCCACGGCATCCACGGTGGCCACCTCAGCGCGTGATGGTGACGGCGCCGGTCGAACCGTCGACGCGGATCATCATGCCGGTCCTGATGATCTTCGTCGCATGCCCGGTGCCCACCACCGCGGGCATGCCGTATTCACGGCAGACGATCGCCGCGTGGCTCATGACGCCGCCAACGTCGGTGATGCAGGCGCCGATCTTGGCGAATGCCGGTGCCCACGACGGCGAGGTCGTCGGCGCCACGAGGATCTCGCCTTCGAGCAGTTCACCCACTTCGCCGACCGTGCGGCACACCCTGGCCCTGCCTTCGGCGATGCCGGGGCTGCCGGCAAAGCCCTTCAGTTCGGTGATGGTGTCGGGGTCGGCCACCTCCTGCACCGAAGCCCAGTCGGCGAGCGACTTGTTGGTCACGCCCCAGAGCACGATGGTGAAAGGCTCTTGAATCACCTCGGGGGCGGTGCCGATGGCTGGCGGCGGGCTCCACTCCTTGAACTTCGCCATCACGCCCTTGCGCCATTCGATCTCGGCCGGCCAGGTCTGCGTGCCGCGCGGCGTGACACCGGTGGCCCAGGCGGTGACGATGTCCCACAAGGCCGACTTGATCTCGTCGCGGCGCAGCAGCCAGATGTCCTCGACATCGGCGATGACGCCGTGCTCCTGCATGATCGCGCCGACCTCGCGCATCTTGTTCCAGAACACCGAGTGGAACCAGTGTTCGACGTAGAAGAGATGGTTCTCGACGTACGGGAAAACGGTCTTGGCGCAGCCCAGCAGCTCGTCGAACTGCGCCAGGTCCTCGGGCTTTTCGATCAGCGCGCGGTACTCGGCAGTGATGCGGTCGCGCTCGGCGCGCACCTTCTCGGTCGGGCGGTCGATCGAGGCGCCGGACTTCAACTTGCCGATGTAGGTCTGGATGCCCGACAGCGGCACGTCCATCTGGTCGTTCCACGAGCGGTCGTGGTGGAACCAGCCGGTGCCGGTGGAGATGTTGAACCAGGGTTCGCGGGCCAGGCTCAGCGAGCTCAGCCACTCCATGCCCTTGGGCAGCTTCTTCAGCGCCTCCTCGACCACTGCGAAGCGCGGGCTGAAAGCGACGACCTCGTCGACGCCGAGTTCGATCGCCCGGCGCGCGAGCTTCTTGAGCTCCTCGTCGGGCTGGTACATGATGACGTCGATGCCCGAGATCATCTGCGTCACCCGCTGCGCCGGGATGTTGGGGAACAGTTTCTGCGCGAAGTCGAGAAAGAACACGTAGGCGGCATAGCCGAGGTTCAGGAACTCGAAGTGGTACTGCCAGCACTTGATGCCGAGGTTGATCAGGTCGTCGTAGTTCTTCAGCAGGTGGTAGCCCTTGGACTCGCCGAGTGCGTCGGTCACCACCGAGATGTCCTCCATCTCGGCCAGGCGCGGGATCTGCAGCGCCTCGAGCTCGCGGATGGTGGCCTCCATCTTGACTTTCCACCTGGCTTCGAGCGCGTCCCAGTTCTTGTAGTAGTGGCCGGCGCGCTCCATGAAGTGCGGCACCCGGGCGCCGATCTCGGCACCGTCCTTGACCGGCACCGGCGAGATGTAGACGTAACCGTTGATGATGCGGTGGTCGACGCCGCGCACCGGTGGCACCATGAAAATGCGGTTGTTGAACTGCGACAGCGCCAGGAACCAGGCCTCGTCCCAGATGGTGTCGAAGGGATAGAGCGGCTCCGGGTAGTGCAGCCCGTCGTAGAACCAGAACGTGTCCTTCTCGTACTGCTTGCGCACCGCATCGTCGGTGACGAACTGGTACTGATATGGATACATCCTCTCCCAGCCTTCGGTGCCGGGAATCGTCTTGGCCTTCACGTCGTGCGGAACCGGGAATTTCATGTCATGTCTCCTGGATTCTTCGGTGGCTGGCGCCGCAGGGCAGCGCAACGTTGGCGCGACCTGCCGGTCGTTGCGAATCCCTTGCATAGGCCGTGCCACGCCGCCGGCGCGCCTTGCCGGCGGCGCACGCGCAGGGGTCTCGGTGCCTGTGCAGGCATGGGCGACGAATCCGCGCAGGGCGGCCTGGTACAGGCTTCGAGGGGCGGCGCGGCGCCATCGGCGCTTGACCACTTGGTGACATTTGGCGCCTCGCATCGCGCGAACTGACCATTTGGTGAACTGCAGCGCGGCTGCCGGGCTGTCGCGCCGAAAGGCCTCTGCGCAGAAATTCTTGGCCCACATCAAGGCGGGCCCCCGCGTTCGGGCCTAGAAGCGGATTCCTTGTGTCGACAGTCCATCGATGGCCAAACTGCACAGCATCTCGCGCGCCGCCAGCGACGACCTGCGCGCCCGTGTGCACTTCTGTCCCGAAACCGGGCAGATCTGGCTGCACGAGCACCGCATGCTGCTGGTGCACGCCGAGGCGCAGGCGCTGTTGCGCAAGGAACTGATCGACTCGCTCGGCATGGACCGCGCCCGCGGCCTGCTCACGCGCATGGGTTACGCCTCGGGTTTGCGCGACGCCGAACTCGCGCGCACGCGTGCCGAAGACTGCAGCGACCTCGAGGCGTTCATGACCGGGCCGCAGCTGCACACGCTCGAAGGCATCGTGCGCGTGACGCCAGTCAGGCTCGAACTCGACCGCGCCGGTGCCAGGTTCTACGGCGAATTCCTGTGGGAGAACTCCTGGGAAGGGCAATGGCACCGGCACCACTACGGCATCCATTCCGAGCCCGTGTGCTGGACCCAGATCGGCTACGCCTGCGGCTATACCTCGGCGTTCATGGGCCGGCCGATCCTGTACAAGGAAGTCGAATGCGTCGGCATGGGGCACAACAACTGCCGCATCATCGGCAAACCGGTCGAGGAATGGGACGACGCGGCGCAGCACACCCGCTACTTCCGGCCCGAGTCCATCGCCGACCAGCTCATCGAACTGCAGACCCAGGTGGTGCAGTTGCGCTCGACGATTGCCGATCAGGACAGGCGGCCCGGCGACATGATCGGCACCTCACCGGGCTTCGTTACGGCCTACGAACTGCTCAAGCGCGCGGCCGGCAGCCAGATCACGGTACTCCTGCTCGGCGAGACCGGGGTCGGCAAGGAAATGTTCGCGCGCTCGCTGCACGACCTGGGGCCGCGGCGCGAGCGGGCCTTCGTCGCGGTGAATTGCGCGGCAATCCCGAATGAACTCGTCGAGTCCGAGCTGTTCGGTGTCGACAGGGGCGCCTATACCGGGGCGTTGGTCGCGCGCCCCGGGCGCTTCGAGCGCGCCGATGGCGGCAGCCTGTTCCTCGACGAGATCGGCGAGCTGCCGCTGCCGGCGCAGAGCAAGCTGTTGCGCGTGCTGCAGGAGGGCGAGGTCGAACGCCTGGGTTCCGAGAAGACGCGCCGGGTCAACGTCAGGATCATCGCGGCGACCAACGACGATCTGCGCCAGCGTGTCAAGGAAGGGCGCTTCCGCTCCGACCTCTACTACCGGCTCAACGCCTACCAGGTCGAGATCCCGCCGTTGCGCGAGCGCAAGCAGGACATCTCCGTGCTGGCCAAGCACTTTCTCGAGAAGTACAGCGCCGTGCATGCCAAGAAGCTGCGCGGCTTCACCGACAAGGCCAAGCGCGCGTTGCTGACCTACCCGTGGCCGGGCAACATTCGCGAGCTGCAGAACATGGTCGAACGCGGCGTCATCCTCGCCCCCAGCGGCAGCCGCATCGAGGCGGGCCAGCTGTTCTCGGCCCTGGGCGCCGAGCCGGCGCAGGAATTCGGCCTCGACCCCCGGGGGGGGCTGGACGGGCACCGCTGGGAACCCGGCGACCGGTTGTGCGATGCGGTGTTCAACGGCGTGATGACCCTCGACCAAGTCGAGGTCATGATGATCGAAACCGCGGTGGACAAGGCACGCGGCAACCTCTCCGCTGCAGCTCGCATGCTGGGCCTGACCCGGCCGCAACTCGCGTATCGACTCAAGCGCGTGCACGAGGCCGACGCGGGCGCCGGCGCGCTCGAGTCGGCCGCCCCCGACGGCGGCGACTGATGTTGCCCAAGCTGCCGCCCCGGGTGGCGCAGTATCTGCAGCAGCATCACGTCATGACCTTGGCCAGCCAGGGCGCCGAGGGCCCCTGGGCCGCCGCCGTGTTCTATGCCAGCGAGGGCCCGGAACTGTTCTTCCTGTCTGCGCCGACCACCCGCCACTGCCGCCATCTGGCGCAGGACCCGCGCTGCGCGGCGACGATCCAGGGCGATTGCAGCGACTGGACGCAGGTCCAGGGCATCCAGCTGGAGGGACAGGTGGAGCAGCTGCAGGGCGAAGGGCAGGCGCGCGCGCAGCGGCTCTACGGGCAGAAGTTTCCGTTCCTCGAACGCGCTGGCGCGATCCCGGTCGCGATCGCCGCAGCACTGGCCCGGGTGCGCTGGTATCGCCTGGAACCCAGGCGGCTGTACTTCGTCGACAACAGCCAGGGATTCGGTCACCGCGACGAGATCGAACTGGGTCGCGGCGCAGCGCTCCCGCCCGCGTAGCGGCAGCTCAGCGTCGCGTCAGATGCGGGGCTGCGGCTCAGTCGTGCAGGCTCTCGTACTTGGCCATCAACTCGGCCGGGCTTTCGACGAAGTCCGGGTTCGGGACGATGCAATCGGCCGGGCACACCAGCATGCACTGCGGCTCGTCCTCGGCGCCGACACACTCGGTGCAGCGCAGGGCATCGATGACGTAGATCGGGTCGCCGACGGCGATGGCTTCGTTGGGGCACACCGGCTTGCAGGCGTCGCAAGCGGTGCAGTCGTCGTTGATCAGCAGGGCCATCGTGGGTTGCTCCTGAGAAGGCTGTGTCAAAGGTGGGACGGGCTCAGACCGCAGCAGCGGTCTCGAGCTGGCGCAGTTTGCCGTGGCGGAAGGCGCCCCACAGCGCCGCGCCGATGGCGCCGGCATAGATCGAGTCGGGGTGCGAGACGGCCGTCACGGCGACCTTCTCGTTGACCATTTCC
>JACZKT010000544.1 GCA_014859905.1 Rubrivivax sp. | reverse complement strand
GGGCCTACACCGTGTAGGACAAGACCTACGCCTGGCGTCCAGGCCCGCGCCCCGTACACGCCCCAGCGACAGGTCTGTTCGGCGGCGCTGGCGCTCGGCGGCAGGCATCCTGCACTTCAGGCGGCCTCGCCCACCTCGACGACTTCGTACGCCGGCCAGCGTCGCGCGGTGTCCGCGCCTGGAGTGACCCACTTGGTGCAGGCCGCCCGCAGCCGCTCTTCGGCGCGTTTGACGACCGAGTGCCACTCGCAGATGCGTTCTTCGACGCCCTGCGGCGCGCGGTCCGACCGCCCTGTTCGCAGCGCCGGCCCTTACTGGCGCGGCTCACCCTGTTCGTTGACCGTGATCGTGGTTCCGGGCGCCGTGGCCATCTGGACGCGGTGGTCCTGGCCGCGGAAGTTGTAAGTAACGTCCCAGTACGCGGGTTGCGCGCCTCCGGGCACGTTTTCGCAACGCTGGACATCCTGCGTCGTCGCCTGTCCGCCGTTGCGTCCGACGTTGGCGCCGACTGCGGCGCCGGCCACGACACCACCGACCGTGGCGATGTCCTTGCCGGTCCCGCCGCCGACCTGGTGACCGAGGATGCCGCCGATGATGGCGCCGGCAATTGCCCCCGGCACGTTGGCCTTGCTCCGTTCCTGCGCCACCTCTTCGCGCTCGACCCAGCAGCGCTGCCCCGACGTGGCGAGCACGGCGCGCGCCGACGTGACGTTCGCCTCGTACAGCCGTTCGCCACCGCGGCGGCGGCTGTCATAAACGGGGACCGGCGCGGGCGCGTAACGATCGTCACCGATGCGCGCGTTCGCTGCCACGGCGCGTACCGACGAGACGCGGTCGTTCAATCCCATCGCGGCCAGCGACGGATACCTGCCGGGACGCAGCACGACGCAGCGGCCGCGGAAGCCGGCGTCATCGCAGACCTCGTACTGGACACCGAGCACCACCGCCGACGAAGCGCGGTCATTGAAACCGGAACGCCGCAGGTTGGCGATCTGCTCTTCGGTTGTGAAGGAACGGCCATCGAAGCCCTCGCGTTCGTAGAAGGTCACCTGGCCGGTCAGCGGCGCGGGCGCATAACGATCGTCACCGATGCGCGCGTTCGATGCCACTGCGCGCACCGATGAGATGCGGTCGTTCAATCCCATCGCGGCCAGTGACGCATAGCGGCCGGGCCGCAGCACGACGCATCGGCCGCGGAAGCGGGCGTCAACGCAGACCTCGTAGCGGTCTCCGACCACCACCACCGACGCGGCGCGGTCGTTCAAGCCGGAACGCCGCAAATTGGCGACCTGCCCTGCCGTGGTGAACGAACGGCCGTCGAAGCCTTCACGCTCGTAGAAGGTGACCTGTGCGGCCACCGGTGCAGGCGCAAGGCGATCGTCATCGACACGCGCATTGCGGCTCACGATCCGCGCCGACGAGACGCGGTCGTTCAAGCCCATCGCAGCGAGCGACGGATAGCGGCCCTGCCGCAACACGACGCACGGGCCATTGAACCCGGCGTCCTGGCAGACCTCCCAGCGATCGCCGACGACCACGACCGACGAGGCGCGGTCATTGAACCCATAGCGCTCGAAGGCTGGAACCTGCTTGCTCGCGGTGAGCGTACGGCCCGCAAAACCCTCGTGTTCGTAGAAGGTGGCCTGTGCCGCCGCCTGAGCTGCGAACACCACTCCAGCCACCGCCAGCATGGTTCTCAATAATGCGTTCATATGAAGATCTTCCCGAAACCTGAAACAAAGCATGCTTCATGGGGCAGTCCCCGTCTGTACGCGGACGCACATAGCGGGTTTGCCCCGCATCGAGTGGCGCGTCGACTCCAGACGCAGCGCGGCGCCTGCCGGCACAGGTCAACCCGGCCCGGTCGTGAAGGGCCGTGCGGGCGCCGCCGCGTCGACCGGGCCGAAGCGTTCGTATTCGGAAATCACCTGCGCGCCAAGCAGCAGCAGCGCGGCCGCGAGCTCCAGGCTCAACAGCACGGCGATCGCCGTGGTCAGCGAGCCGTAGACGGTGCCGATCTGCGACAGCGTCGAGAAATACCAGACGAGCGCGTGGCGCGACACCTCCCACAGCAAGGCCGCAGCGACAGCGCCGAACAAGGCGTGCCACAGCGACGGTCGTCCCACCGGCATCACCATGTAGACGGAGGTCAGCACGAAGATCTCGCCGGCCAGACCCAGCAGGTAGAGCAGGAGGCCGGAGACGCCGCCCAGCGACCAGGTATGCCCCAGGAAGTCGACCTGGTGCTCGCCCATGGCCTGCAGGCTGCCGGCGACCAGCGTCACGATCAGCAGGCCCAGGCCGAGGCTCAGGATGTAGAGGTAAGGGATGATGGCCGAGACCAGGAAATGCCGCCGCCGTATCACCACCCGGTGGTGGAAGATCACCGACATGGCGTTCTCCAGCACCGTGAACGCGAGCGAGCTGAAGAACACCATCGTGGCGAGCAGAACCCAGCCCATGACATTGCGGTGCGCCAGGAAATTGGCCAGTTCGGCGATGATGGCCCTGGACTGCCCGGGCACCAGCCATTCGAGGTAGCGGCCGATCGTGCGCAGCAATTCGGCCTCGTCGACGACGTGCGACAGCGCGATCACCGTCAGGATCAGCAGGGGCACGATCGACAGCAGCGCGTAGTACGCCACCGCGCCGGCGAGCAGCAGGCCCTGGTTGGCCCGAAACCCCTTCAGGACCTGCAGCGCAAAGGTGCCGGGGTGCTGCAGAACCTCGCTTGCCCGGCGGTCCAGCCAGCGCCACGCCGCCGGCTTCATCGGCGGAAGGCCTCGGCCGGCGTGCCCGTGCGTCTTGTCATTGCGGGCATTCTGCGCTTCAGTGGTGGCGCCGTGATCTCCCAGGGCATGCTTAGGGCTCACGGCTCGGCGTGATCATCCGAGCGCCGGCCGGCGCGCGCCATCCCTCGGCGCACCCGATCCCGAGGAACTCCCATGACGACTGCCATCAAGGATGCCATCGCATTGCTCAAGGCAGACGACGCCGCGGTCAGCAGCCTGTGCGCTGAGTGTCAGCTGACCCATTCGGTCGCCAGCAAGAAGGCGCTCGTCGCCGAGATCTGCAGTGCGCCGAGCGTGCCTGCGCAGACCGAGGAAGAAATCTTCTGCCCGGCGGTCACGGCCGCGGTGAAGGCCAAGTTGCTTGCCCACGGGGTGCGAGATCGGTCCGATCCACTTGCGGCGTTCCCTACCGCACAGACGCGCCGTTGCACCGCGGCTAAAAAGCGCCCATACGTCTATTGCGGAAGTACTCATGAACCTCACCGCCATGCTCGTCGCCGCCTTCGTGGTCCTGTCGGCCGCCAGCCTCTCCACCTGGAGCTGGCTCGTCATGGCGCAAGTCGAAGACGACCTGCGCTGTATCGGCGGCTTCGACCGCATCCACTTCGGAGCCTGAGCCATCGCCGTGCGCCAAGCGCGCCCCGCGCGCGAGGCCGCAGCCGCCGCAGCCTGATCCGTGCGCTGTTAACCTTGCACATTCAGTCCCGTGCGGGGCGCGGCGGAGCCTTGAATTTGCGGAGGATGTCCGATGGAGCGTGTCGAGGCGCTGGTCATCGGCGCCGGTGTGGTGGGTCTGGCGGTGGGCCGGGCGCTGGCGCTGGCGGGCCGCGAGACCATCGTCGTCGAGGCCGGCGCGCACATCGGGCAGGGTGTGAGTTCGCGCAACAGCGAGGTCATCCACGCCGGCCTCTATTACGCACCCGGCTCGCTCAAGGCGCGGCTGTGCGTGCGCGGCAAGGAACTGCTCTACGACTTCTGCGCCACGCACGGCGTGCCGCATGCGCGCTGCGGCAAGCTGGTGGTGGCCACGGCGGAGGATCAGCACTCAGCGCTGCAGGGGCTGCAGCAACGGGCGCGGGCCAATGGTGTGCCGGCGCAGTGGCTGGACGCCGCTGCCGCAATCGCGCTCGAACCGGCCCTGCACTGTACGGCAGCGCTGTCGTCGCCGAGTACCGGCATCGTCGACAGCCACGCCATGATGCTCGCGCTGCAGGGTGACCTGGAGCGCTGCGGCGGCGCGCTGGCGCTGCTGTCGTGCGTGCAATCGGCCTCCTTCGGCGCCGGGCGGCCGGCGCTGGTGCAGGTGGACACCGCCGAAGGTGGCTTCGAGATCGAGGCCGACCTGGTGGTCAACGCCGCCGGGCTGCACGCCTGTGCACTGGCGCGCCGTTTCGACGGCCTCGACGCCAGTCACGTGCCTCGCGAACGCTACGCCAAAGGCAGCTATTTCACGCTCGCCGGTCGGCCACCGTTTTCGCGCCTCGTCTACCCGGCACCGGTGGACGCCTGGCTGGGCGTGCACGTCACCGTCGACCTCGGCGGTCAGGTTCGCTTCGGCCCCGACCTGGAATGGCTGGACGTCGATACGCCGCAGGACATCGACTACGCCGTCGACCCGCGCCGCGCCGCGGCCTTCGAGGACGCCATCCGCCGCTATTGGCCGGGCCTGCAGGTCGGTGCGCTGCGGCCCGACTACAGCGGCGTGCGGCCCAAGATCCACGGCCCCGGTGAAGCGGCACCCGACTTCCGCATCGACGGCCCGGCCCGGCACGGCGTGGCTGGGCTGGTCAATCTGTTCGGCATCGAGTCGCCGGGGCTGACCTCGGCGCTCGCCATCGGCGAAGACATCGCGAGCGGGGCCAGCGCCGCGCGCTGACCGCTTGCCAGCGCGGCAGGCGGCCCAATGACAAGGGGGCCGCCAGGCCCCCTTCCGATGCGATCAGCGCAGGCGCGAAAGCTTCACGCCGCGGTCTTCAGGCCTTCTTGGCCCAGGCGCTGCACCAGCCGCCGCCGGCGACTTGCTTGACGCCGAACAGCGGGCAACCGGCCCATGCGTCGGCGGCCTTGCCCTGGAACAGGGCGCAGTTGTTGCACTTCTGGTCCTTGGTGTGCTTGGGGAACTTCTTGTTGTCGGCCTTGGCGGTGTCATGCACATAACCCAGCGCGACGGCCTGCGGATCCTTTTCGTCGACCCTGGCGGCTTGCGCCTGCGCCTGCGCCGCGGCCAGCACGGTGCTGCCGGCAGCCAGTTGCATCAAGAAGATCCGACGGTTCGTGTTGGACATGGTGTAAATCCTTGGTATGAGAGGGAAACTGACTTCGAAAGTGCAGCCACGGGCGATCCGCCGGGCGCTGGGCCGGGCGGCCGGTGCTGCCGCAGCGGGCTCAGGCGGCCGGCATTGTGACACCCAGGCAGGTATTGCAGCGGCCCAGGCCGCGCAGCCGTGCATCGGGTTTTCCATCGCCTGTCTTGAAATTGGCGTGGCAGCGGATGCAGACGTACATCTTGGAGCTGGACATCATCGGCCGCACGCCGGGTTCGGCATGCGGGCGGGCGGCCGTGTACTCGGCCTGCGTCTGGCGCAGCTTGGGGCCGTTGACGGATTCGGGGCTGGAGGGCGTACGGCGATTGGTCATGGTTGGGATTCTTCCGGGCGGGCGCCCCGGATGGCGCGACAACGCTATTTTCTCTCGAAATGGCGGCGTTCGCATTTGGCGGGCTCATGAACTCTCGCGGCGCGGGTCCGCAGGCCCTTCACACCAGGCCCTGTTTGCTGGCCAGCACCGCGGCTTCGGCGCGGCTGGAGACATTGAGCTTCTTGTAGATGGACTTGATGTGGTCGTTGACGGTGAACCACCTGATGCCCATCAGGCTGGCGATCTCCTTGATCGTGAAGCCCTTGCTCAGGTAGGTGAGGACCTCGATTTCGCGCGGCGTCAGGCGCTCGTGCTCGGGCAGCTTCTCGAGCGGCACCGGCTTGCTGGCGCCGAAGCCGCTGCTCGAAGCGAAGCCGGAGACGGGGGCTGGGCTGTCGCTGCCGGCGCCCTTGCGGAAATGCGTCAGCAACCGTCGTGCGATGGCCGGTGACAGCGGCGGTTGGCCGCGCACGATCTTCTGCAGCTCCTCCACCAGCACCTCGAAGCGGTCTTCCTTGAGCAGGTAGCCGTCGGCACCGCACTGCAGCGTCGGGAACAGGTGGTCGTCGTCCGAATACAGCGTGGTGACGATCTTGGTCGCCGGGTAGTGCGTCAGCTCGGCCAGCAGCTCCAGGCCGTTGCCGTCGGGCAGTTCGAGGTCGACCAGGATCAGTTTGAAGGGGTCGGTGCCGTGCAGCCCCTGTGCACCGCCGGTCAGCGCGATGTGGCGGCGCGCGGTTTCGAGGTCGCCGGCCTCGGTGATGATGATCGTGTCGCTGAAGCTTTCACGCACGACACGGCACAGGAAACTGCGCGCCACCGGGTTGTCTTCGAGGATCAGCACCTTGACGGCCATCGCCGTGGTCTCCTTGATGTGGCGGCCATGCTAGCGCCGAAACGGCGCCGGCCGGCGCCATGAAGCAAGGGGTTACGCGTTGATCAGCAGCAGCTTGCCCATGACCTGCCGGCTGCCCATGCGGGCGTACGCCGCTCTCAGCTCGCTCATGGGCAGGCGCTGGTCGATCACCGGCTTGACCCGGCCCTGCACGTACCACTGCGCCAGTTGCCCGAGACCGGCCGCGCTGGCGGCAGGTTCGCGCTTGACGAAGTCGCCCCAGAACACGCCGACGATGGAGGCCCCCTTGAGCAAGGGCAGGTTCCAGGGCAGTGCCGGGATGCCGCCGGCCGCGAAACCGACGACGAGGTAGCGGCCGCGCCAGGCGATGGAGCGGAACACCGGCTCGGCGAGCGGGCCGCCCACCGGGTCGTAGACGACGTCGGGGCCCTTGCCGCCGGTCAGCGCCTTGAGCGCGTCGCGTACGTCGGCGGTGCTGTAGTTGAGGGTCTCGTCGGCGCCGAGCTCGCGGCACAGCGCGCACTTCTTGTCGCTGGAGGCGGCGGCGATGACACGCGCGCCGGCGGCCTTGGCGATCTGCACCGCGGCGCTGCCGACGCCGCCGGCGGCGCCGAGCACGAGCACCGTCTCGCCGGCCTTGAGCTGGCCGCGGTCGATCAGCGCGTGGTG
>JACZKT010000543.1 GCA_014859905.1 Rubrivivax sp. | reverse complement strand
GGTCTATAGGGGCCTATCGGAAGCAGTGCGGAAGAGCGCTTTCAGGCCTGCGTAAGTCGTTGATTGACAATCGGTTTCCTGTCTTTTTCGACACAGCGATCAAGCGCGGACTATTGGCAACGATCGCTGGCAAGCGGAACTTTTGACGGTATGGCTGACGGTCAAAACTCGACGACGGATCCTCGGCGGCGTTTTACCGTCAAGCCAGAGTTGGCGTTGACGGTCAATTGCGAGTCGAATCGCCCGCATCCATGCGGGTTTGCGGGCATCCGCATACTCTTGGCCGCTGACGGTAAATCGCACCGCGTTCTGCAGCGCGCCAGTGCTCTCCGAACTCTTCGACGACGCGCTATCCGACGAGAAGCGGAGGGCGATGAACATCACTGCTGCCCGGCCGGCCGTTGACAGATGGACCTACATCATCAACGGCTTGTGCGTCACGGCGAGCAGAACGGGCGATCCGTGCGACTGGATGTCGGCTGTCCGTACCTGAGCTGTCATGCGAGCGGCTGATGTGTGGGCCGGCAGTCGGCCAGGAACTGCCGGCGGCGACAGGCAGCTTCCGGGCATCCCCTCTGCCGCTCTCGCAACGGAAGCAACCGGAAGGTGATCACCAGATGGTGGCCCGCGGCGGTGAGCATCCACAGGTATCCCCCTACATTGCCCGCCGCGAATGCGCTTCCTGGGTTTCCTAAAATGATGTAAACATTAAATGCGGATTTTCGCAAACATCACTTGAACTTTGGCGAAGACTTATTTACGATATGGGCGTGCCCACTACAAGGAGCGCCCGATGAGCGAGGACACACAGGCTGTCGAGACCGACGCGGCGAAGAAGCCCGAGCAGGCGCGCGGCCGTTCGACAATTGAGTTTCCGTATCTGGACCTGTCCAATGCGATGGAAGTCGCACATGCCGTCAAGGCGGTAGGTGGCACGTCCGCCGACTGGCCCCAGATTGCGATCAAGCTGAGCATGAAGGCGGATGGCGGGGCGTTTCGCCTGCGCATCCTGACGTCTCGCGTGTTCGGCATCGTCGATAACAACCGAGGCCACGTCGAGTTGACCGACCTGGGCATCCGCATCGTCGACCCTCAGTACGAGCGTGCTGCCAAGGTGGAGGCGTTCATGCGGGTGCCGTTGTTCAAGGCGCTCTACGACAAGCTGGTTGGACAGACGCTGCCGCCGCCGCAGGCTCTCGAGCGTATGGCTGAGCAAGCCGGTGTCGCCCCGAAACAGAAAGACCGGGCTCGCCAGAGCTTCATTCGGTCTGCGAAACAGGCGGGTATGTTCGACATGTCGCCTGACCGGCTGGCGATGCCGCCGGGGCTGAATGGTCAGTCAAGCACCGCAAAGGCTGCGCCCGATACGGCAATGGCCCCTCCGCCACCACCATCGCCGCCGCCGCCGCCGGAAACACTGCACCCGTTCGTGAAGGGTCTGCTCGACAAGCTGCCTGCGCCGGATGCCGAGTGGGCGATCAA
Source organism: Rubrivivax sp. (assembly GCA_014859905.1). Taxonomy (GTDB): domain Bacteria; phylum Pseudomonadota; class Gammaproteobacteria; order Burkholderiales; family Burkholderiaceae_C; genus Rubrivivax. Next base: position 12,327 of record JACZKT010000543.1, on the reverse strand, counting down.
GGATCGTGCCAAGTGGCTGACCACAGCCGCGAACATCTTCGACCTGATGTACTCCGCGCCGAGTGAGGCGGCGACGATCGAGATCACCGTGAAGCAGTCTGGGGGATCGTCATGAGGAGATGAGCCGAACCCGGTAGTCGTAGCCCGTCGCTACCGGGGGGCAAAAGGAAGGCCCTGATGACGCCCAATCTTTGCGGGAGCAAGCGTCAACAGGGCCCAGGCGGGCACCAATCGAACGACTGGACCCTAGTCAACCCGACCGCCGGTAGGCCGGCAGAAAGGAGGCATATGCGTGAAGCAACTGAAGCTGCCGCTGCCGATCCCTGAGGGATTCAAGCTGGTGTTCCGCCCATGGATCACCCTCAAGAACGGCAAGAAGCTCTTTGCGGCGCAGGTCGGTAAGCGGGCATTCCCGCTGATCGTGCCTGTTGACCGCTAAGTAGCGCGAGCCAGCAGAAACAGTCGTTCACCCGGCGGCCAGTGGAGGTGCATCTCTGCTGGTCGCCGTCTCACGTGCAAGTGTAGGGTCGCTACCTAGGGAATGAACGAAGTGTTGACCCTAATCGGCGCCAGATGTTGCTCGGTAGCAATCAACATCCAGCGCGATCGACTGCTCCGCGGCGATCAACTCAGGCCGGTGGATGTCGCTCATGGGTCGTTTCCAGGCCCACACGCTACCGCGTCCAGCACCTCGTTTCCGCCACACAGCGGAAGTCCAGCAAGGGCAAGGAGACAGCAGCCTCTGCGCGCCGCTTCCAGAAGTGGCGAGGCCGGCCAGCCGGCGCAGCACCGGACTTTCGGTTGCATCAGGGCGAGCGCCAGGCGATCTTGCCTGCGCCGACTCCAGTGGACAGGATCCATGCAACGGCTTGTCGAAAATAACCTGCTAGGTTAACATGCTCTCTTGTGGAAGGAGCCACCCCTCACTGCAAGCTCAGCGTCGTCAAGGCCCTGGTTGGCGCCGGTCACGTTCGAACAACACGAAGCGCTCGCGAGGGTGCAGTGGCCTTGGCGCTGGACTTCGACGGCATGCTCGCCGTCGTGATGGCGCTGACCTCGGCAGACTTCCACAAGAGCATGACCACGCACGCCGATCACCGCGTGTGGCAGGACGTGTACCGGCCGATGACGCCGGCCGGCGAGGTCTATCTGAAGCTGACGGTGATCGATGACGTGCTCATCGTGTCGTTCAAGGAGCTGTGACCATGAAGTGCCCGAGCTGCGGTGCCGCAAAGCTGGTGCATGACACCCGCGACGTGGCCTACACCTACAAAGGCAAGTCGACGATCCTTCCCCAGGTGAAGGGGGACTTTTGTCCGGCCTGCGACGAATACATCCTCGACGCGTCGGAGTCGCGCCGCACCATGGAACTGATGCTGGCCTTCGGCAAGCAGGTCAATGCCTCATTCGTCGATCCGGACTTCATTGCCAGCGTGCGCAAGAAGCTTGACCTCGACCAGCGCGAAGCTGGCGAGATCTTCGGCGGCGGCGTGAATGCGTTCTCCAGGTATGAGAACGGCAAAACCAAGCCACCGTTGGCGCTCGTCAAGCTGCTGAAGGTGCTGGATCGCCACCCGGAACTGCTGGGCGAGGTGAGAGCGGAATGATCGAGATTGCCGTGACGTCGAGCACAGCGATCCGGCAGGGGGACGAGCAGCTCGACTGCGGCGCAGGCATCGAACACGACGCTGAGGTGGTCGACGAGATCACCTGCAGCGCCACAGATGCAATGCACGGTCCCCATGCGATGGACCCTGATGTGCTTGCGCAGGCCGCCACCAAGCAGCCCGTGGTCGATGTCCTGGCAGACGTCTCCGCGGACCGCGTGCCCAGCGATGACAGCGGTGGCGACGCCCGCGATAGTCCACGATGGCTGGCGAAGGCTCGGTGGAGCCTGACTAGGCGGGCCGAATGGCGAGGAATTTGTACGATTTCTGCTTGCCGGCAAAACTGACGGCAAAGGTTGAGCTGCTGGTCAATTCATTCAATCTCGACAATGGGTCACCAGTGCAGGGAATGATTGAGTGGGAGCGACTCTGACAGGCTGACGCCGTCGCTTGATGGCCAGCCGCACCGCCTTGGCGGTCGTTCGCAGCGCGACCGGCACGGCGCGGCGGACACACATCTCCCCGCGACCCGCAGATGGGCGCCCGCGCAAGGCCGCCGGGACGCGAATGACCACCCACGGGCCTCGGCCTTGCCCTTGCAGCGGTCGCACGACAAGGGACAACACCGATTGGCCTAACTAGCGTTCGACAGTTAGAACCTCGGCACCGACACCCACGAGCCCGTGGCGACCGGAGCCGACGAGGCATGTTCCACCGCAAGTCCATCGACGAATGCCGGCGCCAGTGCGCCGGATCCGGACCGTCGTCCACCTTCCACGGTGGACGGGCGAGCTGCGGACGGGCGCAACGATCATGAGCGCACACGGGGCGGCAAGCGATGCGGTCGCGCTGCAGCCGGTGGCCGGGCCCGCCGCGCCGGCCCCGGCCACCCGCGACCAGATCCTGATCGCTGCCGCCCGCCTCTTTGCACATCAGGGATACGCGTCGACCACGCTGCGCGCGATCGCCGATGCGGCCGGCATCAAGGCGGGCAGCATCTACTACCACTTCGAAGGCAAGGACGAGATCGCGGCCTGTGTGCTGGATGCCGGCATGGAGGCCGTGGCCGCCGCGGTGCGGGACCGCATCGGTGCGCTCGTGCAGGGCGCCGGGGTGCAACGGCGTCTCGGCGCCGCGGTCGAGGGCCACCTGTGGGGCATGCTCCACCATGCCGACTTCACCGCAGCCCACATCCGGATCTACCGCTACGTGTCGGACGCGGCGCGCCGTCGCCATGGCCCGGCGCGCAGCGCCTACACACGGCTGTGGGACGATCTGCTCGGCGAGGCAGCGGCCGCAGGCACGCTGCGCAGCGACATGCCGGTGTCCATGATCCGCCAGTACCTGATCGGTGCGCTGAACTGGCCGGTCGACTGGTACGACCCGCGGCGTGGCAGCTTCGAGCAGTTCGCGGCGCAGATCACCGCGATGGTCTTCCACGGCATCGTCGTCGCGCAGGACGACGCCGCGCCGCCGCAGTCTGCGCCTGGCCGCGCGGCGGCGCGACGCAGCAGCGCCACGCGGCGCGCGGAGGCGGTGCGATGAAGCCGAGCCCTGGCGGCGCCGACACCGCGGTGCTGGAATGCCGGCAGGTGGAACGCCGCTTCGGCGGCCTGGTCGCGCTGTCCGGCGTGGACCTGCAGATCCGGCGCGGCGAGATCTTCGGCCTCGTCGGGCCCAACGGCAGCGGCAAGACGACGCTGACCAATGCGATCACCGGCTTCTACCCGCCGCAACGCGGCCGCATCCTGCTGGATGGCCGCGACATCACCGGCATGCAGCCGCATGCCGTGGCGCGGCTGGGCGTCGCACGCACCTTCCAGAACCTGGCGCTGTTCAACGGCATGACGGTGCTCGACAACATCCTGCTCGGACGCCACGTGCACATGCGCCCGAGCGTGCTGCGCACCGCCTTGTACTCGCTGCTGGCGCGCAAGGACGAGATCCGGCACCGCATCGCCGTCGAGGAGGTGATCGACTTCCTGCAACTGCAGGGCGTGCGCGACGAACTCGTCGATGTCATCCCGATCGGCCTGAAGAAGCGCGTCGAACTGGCGCGCGCGCTGGTGGCCGAGCCGAGCTTCCTGATCCTGGACGAGCCGATGGCCGGCATGAACCAGGAAGAGAAGGAATACATGGCTCGCTTCGTGCTCGACGCACGCGACGAGCGCGGCGTCACGGTGCTGCTGATCGAGCACCACATGGACATCATCACCGGCATCTGCGACCGCATGCTGGTGCTGAGCTATGGCGAGATGATCGACATCGGCGTCCCGCGCGAGCTCATCAAGGACCCGCGCGTGATCAAGGCCTACCTCGGGGGCGCGCATGGCGCGAGCTGAGCCGTCGCGCCCCGGCGCCTGGGACTTCTCGAGCGAGACCACGCTCGTGCGCCTGCTCGCCGCCAACGCGCGCGCCTTCCCCGAGCGGGTGGCCATGCGCGAGAAGGACCGCGGCATCTGGCAGCAGACGCGCTGGAGTGCGCTGCTCGAGTCGACGCTGGCCTGCGCCGCCGGCCTCGAAGCGCTGGGCTTCGTGCGCGGCGAGGCGCTGATGGTCGTGGGCGACAACCGCCCGCACCTGTACACCGGCATGCTCGCTGCCGGCGCGCTGGCCGGGCATGCGATGCCGGTCTACCCCGACGCGGCGCCGGACGAGGTGGGCCACGCGATCCAGGCCTCGCAGGTGCGCTACGTGCTCGCCGAGGACCAGGAACAGGTCGACAAGATCCTCGAGCTGCGCGAGCAGTGCCGATCGATCGAGCACGTCATCTACGACGACCCGCGCGGCATGGCCGGCTACGCCGATCGCGGCCTGGTCTCCTGGCAGGCGCTGCTCGGCCGCGGCGCCGAACGCCTGCAGCGCGAGCCGGCCTTGCGCGAGGCGCTGCTGCAACGCGCCTTGCCCGACGACCCGGCGGTGTTCATCCATTCGTCCGGCACCACCGGTCGCCCCAAGGGTGTCGTGCTCAGCCACCGCAACGTGCTCGCCGGCGTGGCCAATGCACACCGCGCGCATGCCTTCGACTTCTTCGAGGAGGTGCTGGCCTACCTGCCGATGGCCTGGGTCGGCGACTTCGCAATGACCGTGGGCGCCGGCATCGCACTGGCCTTCACGATCAACATCCCGGAGCGGCCGGAAACGGTGATGCACGACCTGCGCGAGATCGCGCCCACGTTCTACCTGGCGGCGCCGCGCAGCTGGGACAACATGCTGACCATCGTGCAGGTGCGCATGGAGGACTCGACGCGCCTGAAGAAGGCCGTCTACGACTTCTTCATGAACGTCGCCCTCGGCAGCGAACGGGCCAAGCTCGAAGGGCGCACGCCCACGCGCTGGCAGCGGCTGCTGCGGCCGCTGGGTGAATTGCTGGTCTGCGGGCCGATCAAGGACCAGCTGGGGCTGACACGCCTGCGTTATGCCTTCACCGGCGGCGAGGCGATCGGCGAGGACACCTTCGTCTTCTACCGCGCTCTGGGCGTCGGGCTGCGCCAGCTCTACGGCCAGACCGAGAGCAGTGCCTTCAATGCGATGCACGAAGAGGGCGAAGTGCGGCTGCACACGGTGGGCCGGCCGCTGCCGGGCGTCGAGGTGCGCATCGGCGAGTCCGGCGAGATCCAGATCCGCTCGGGCAGCGTGTTCGCCGGCTACTGGCGCAACGACGAAGCCACGCGCACCGCGCTGGAAGACGGCTGGCTGCACACCGGCGACGCCGGCTATGTCGAGCCCGACGGCCATCTCGTCGTGCTCGGCCGCCTGTCCGAGGTGGTGCACACCGCGGGCGGCGAGCGCTACATCCCGAACTACATCGAGAACCGCCTGAAGTTCAGCCCCTGGATCAAGGACGTGGCGGTGCTCGGCAGCGGCCGCGAAACGCTGGCCGCCATCGTCTGCGTCGACAAGGAACCGGTGGGCCACTGGGCCGAGCAGCGCGGCATCTCCTACATGTCCTACGCCGACCTGTCGCAGAGGCCCGAGGTGATCGAGCTGGTGGCGCAGGCCGTGGTGCGCGTCAACGCCACGCTGCCCGAGCCGCTCAAGCTGCGCCACTTCGTCAGCCTGCACAAGGAATTCGACCCCGACGACGGCGAGATCACGCGCACGCGCAAGCTGCGCCGCAACGTCGTCGAGGAACGTTATGCGCCCATCATCGAGGCCATCTATGCCGGGCAGAGGAGCGTGGCGATGAAGGCACAGATCGTCTACGAGACCGGCGAGGTCGGCGTCACCGAGCGCGTGCTGTCGGTGCGGGAGGTGTGAAGCGATGGATCTGTACTACTTCCTCGAACTGGGCATCAACGGCGCGCTGGCCGGCCTGATGTACTCGCTGGTGGCGATGGGCATCGTGCTCATCTACAAGTCGTCATCGGTGCCGAACCTCGCGCAAGGGGCCCTGACGATGGTCGGCGCCTATGTCGTGCTGGCCTACGCCAATGCCGCCGGCCTGCCGATGTGGCTGGCGATCCCGCTGGCCATGCTGACGATGTGCGGTGTCGGCATCGGCATCGAACGCGTCGCGCTGCGGCGCCTGGCGGGGCGCCCGATCGTGATGATCCTGATGATGACGCTGGGCCTGGACATCTTCCTGCGCGCGACCACGATGGCCATCAGCGGCGGCACGGCACGGCCGATGCGCATCGGCATCAGCGACGAGCCGATGTTCCTCGGCCCCCTGCTGCTGAACCGGGCCTACGTCGTCGGCGCGGCCGTCGCGTTGCTGCTGTTCGTCTTCTTCCTGTTCTTCTTCCGCACGCGGCGCGGCGTCGTGCTGCGCGCGATTGCCGACGACTACATGGCGTCGTGGTCGGTCGGCATCTCGGTCGAGCGTGGCGTCGCGCTGTCGTGGGCGCTGTCGTCGATGGTGGCCACGGCGGCCGGTGTGCTGTGGGGCTCGATCCAGGGCGTGGACCAGTCGCTGTCGCTGCTGCTGCTCAAGGGCATCACGGTGGCCGTGCTCGGCGGCATGGACAGCCTGGGCGGCGCGATCCTCGCCGGCATCGGGCTCGGCGCGTTCGAGGCCCTGGCCTCGGGGGTGCTCGATCCGCTGCTGGGCGGCGGCAGCCGTGACCTCGTGGTCGCGCTGGTGCTGATCTTCACCATCATGATCCGGCCGCACGGCCTGTTCGGCCGCCACGACATCGAAAGGCTGTAGCGATGTTCTTCCGCCAGGCGGGTATCCGCCATACCGACTACGCATCGGACCGGGCGCTGTTCCCGATACGCGCCGACCGCGTGATGGTCGGCGCGCTGCTGCTGTTCGCGCTGGCCGCGCCGTTCGTCGTCAGCTCGCTGGCGCTGAGCAGCTACCTGACGCCGTGGCTGGTGTGGACGGCGGCGACGCTGGGCCTGAACCTCATCCTGGGCTGGGCCGGCCAGTTCCACTTCGGCTATGCGGCCATCATGGGCATCGGTGCCTACGCCGCCGTGCATGGCGTGCGCCACGGCATTCCGTGGGAGATCGCCGTCGTGCTAGGCGGCCTGATGGCCACCGTGGTCGGCATCGTGTTCGCCTTCGCGGCGCTGCGCGTCAAGGGCCTGTACCTGGCGCTCAGCACGCTCGCGCTGCAGTTCGTGATGGATTGGGTGATCTCGCACGTGCCGGCGATCAGCGGCGGCGTCAGCGCCACGCTGCAGGCGCCCGCGATGCGCCTGCTGGGGCAGCCGATCCGCTCGGAGCTGGGGCTGTACTACGTGGCACTCGGCTGGTGCCTGGTGGTGACGCTGTTCATGCTCAACCTGCGCCGCACCGCGCTCGGCCGCGCGCTGGTGGCGGTGCGCGAGAAGGACTTCGCCGCCGCCGTGATCGGCGTGCAGAGCTTCCGCTACAAGCTGGTCGCCTTCGCGACCTCGTCGTTCATCGGCGGCGTCAGCGGCGCGGTGCTCATCTTCACTTTCTATCATGCCGTCACGCCCGAGCAGTTCGCCGTCAACGTCTCGATCGAACTGCTGGCGATGGTCATCGTCGGTGGTCTGGGCAGCATCATCGGCAGCTGGTTGGGCGCCGCCTTCATCCTGCTGATGCCGGGGCAGATCCACACCCTCATCGCGGTGCTGGCGGGGCTGGTGGGCGCCAAGATCGGCGTCGAGACGCTCGCCCACCTGCCGCATGCGGTGTACGGCGGGCTCATCATCGCCTTCCTGCTGGTCGAGCCCATGGGGCTGGGCAAGCTCTACGCCAACGTGCGCAACTACCTGCTCGTGTGGCCCTTCGGCTACGCGCGGAAGTAGCCGGAGCCGCGACGATGACGACCCCCGCCCCGACCGCACTGCTGTCGATCAACAACATCGAGGTCATCTACGACCGCGTCGCGCTGGCCATCAAGGGCGCCTCGATCGAGGTCCAGCCCGGCGGCATGGTCGCGCTGCTGGGTGCCAACGGCGCGGGCAAGAGCACGCTGTTGAAGGCCATCAGCGGCCTGCTCAAGGCCGAGCGCGGCGAGGTCACGCGCGGCGAGGTGCAGTTCCAGGGCCGCAGCATCGACAAGCTGCCGCCGCAGGCGCGCGTCGAGCTCGGCATCGTGCAGGTGCTCGAGGGCCGGCGTGTCTTCGAGCACCTGACGCCCGACGAGAACCTCGTCGCGGCCTCGGCGGTGCGCGGCGGCCACGCCGACATGCAGCGCAACCGCGACCGCGTCTACAGCTACTTTCCGCGCCTGCACGAGCGGCGTGGTGCCGAGGCCGGCTACCTGTCGGGCGGCGAGCAGCAGATGCTGGCGATCGGGCGGGCGCTGATGACGGGCCCCCGGCTGCTGATGCTCGACGAGCCCAGCCTCGGCCTCGCGCCCTTCCTGGTGGCCGAGATCTTCGACATCGTGCGCCGCATCAACAGGGACGAAGGCCTGTCGGTGCTGCTGGTGGAGCAGAACGCCGTGGCGGCGCTCGAGGTCGTCTCGCACGGCTACCTGATCGAAGGCGGCCGCATCGTGATGCACGACAGCGCCGAGGCGATGAAGCGCAACCCCGACATCCAGGAGTTCTACCTCGGCGGCCGCGAGGGCCGCGATTTCAACGACATCAAGCACTACCGGCGCCGCAAGCGCTGGTTGACATGATCCCCCCCGAAGCGACCTTCGGTCGCCTCCCCCCTCGAGGGGGCGCCGCTGGCGGACCAGCCCAGCCGGCTCCGCGGCGGCCGCTGGGCTCGCCATTTCAACCACGACCAGGAGACCACCGATGAAGTCACGCTTGTTTTCCACCATCGCCGCGCTGGCGCTGGCTGCCGGCTTCGGCAGCGCGCAGGCGCAGTCCATCAAGTACGGTCTGTGTTACGACTTGTCCAAGGCCTACACCTTCATCACGCCGCAGATCGTGCAGGCGGTGAAGGACTACGCCGACATCCTCAACGCCAAGGGCGGCATCGAGGGTCATGCGGTCGAGATCGTGGTGCAGGACCACGGCAACGAGCCGCAGCGCGGCATCGAGTGCTACGAAAAACTCAAGCGCGAAGGCGTGATGATGTTCGACATGCTGTCGACGCCGGTGTCGCGCGCGGTGCTGCCGCGCGCCATGACCGACGGCAACATCCTGCTGCAGTCCTTCGTCGGCCGCGGCGACGCGATCGACGGCGATGTCTTCAAGTGGGTGTTCCCGATCGGGCCCACCTACTGGGGCCAGGTGGCCAACGACGTGCAGTACATCAAGAACCAGCACAAGGGCAACCTGAAGGGCGTGAAGATCGGCTTCATCTACCCCGACTACGCGTTCGGGCAGGAGCCGATCCCGGTACTGAAGACACTGGCCGCCAAGGAAGGCTTCGAGCTGCAGCTGTTCCCGAACCCGCTGCCGGGCAAGGACCAGGCGGCGGTGTGGACGCAGGTCCGCCGCTTCAACCCCGACTGGATGATCAGCTGGAACCTCTCGGCGATGCACGTGGTGGCCGCGCGCGAGATGAAGCGCAACGGCATCGCGATGGACAAGCTCATCGTCGTCAACTGGTTCAACGAAGTCGACATCGCCAACATCGGCGCCGCCGAGGCCAAGGGCATCAAGCGCGGCACCAACGTCGTCGGCGGCAAGGACCACCCGCTGATGAAGCAGATCGCCGCCGACCTCTACGCCAAGGGCAAGGGCAACGGCGACATCAAGCACATGGACGACATCTACTACAACACCGGGCTGGCGATGTACTCGTCGATGTTCGAAGGCACGCGGCTGGCCATCAAGCAGGGCGGCTGGCCGCTGACGCCGGCCAAGATCAAGGCCGGGCTGGAGAGCTTGAAGGGCTTCGACGCCAACGGCCTGATCGCGCCGGTGACGGTGACCGCCAAGGACCATGGCGGCGGCGGCAGGACCCGCATCGACATGTGGGACGGCGCGAAGTGGGTGCCGCAGTCCGACTGGATCGCAGCCTATGGCGACATCGTCGACGCCATCGTCAAGGAACAGTCGGCGGAGTTCGCGAAGACCACCAAGTAAGACGCCCGCTTGGGCAGCAGGTCGGCGTCGCTGAACAAGGCGGCGCCGACGGCATGCATGCCGCGGCTCTGCAGGGGCGGCTCATCCTGCGCGCCGGCGCAGCGCCCGCAGCGTCCCGGCGTGCATCAGCTTGCCGTCCAGCCGGCGGCCGATGATGCGTTCGGCCAGGCGCGCGGCGGCCACCAGTTGCTCCAGGTCGAGGCCGGTCTCGATGCCGAGTTCGGCGCACAGGAAGGCGAGATCCTCGGTACAGATGTTGCCCGAGGCGCTGCCATGCGCGTGTCCGCAGAACGGGCAGCCGCCGAGGCCGGCGATGGAGGCGTCGAAGAGGTCCACGCCGTGTTCCAGCGCCGCCAAGGCATTGGCCATGCCGATGCCGCGCGTGTCGTGCAGATGCAGGCCCACGCGCACCCCGGGCAGCAGCCGGCGCACGAGGTCGACGCGCCGGCGCACCGACAGCGGGTTGGCCCAGCCGACGGTGTCGGCCAGGTAGAGCCTGGGCAGCGCCCCGCCTTCGTCGCGCAGCAGGCCGCCGACGAATCCGAGCACGCCGGCGAGCCGGTCTTCGCCGATCTCGCCTTCGAGGTTGCAGCCGAACGCCGTCATCACGTAGGCCGCTTCGATGGCCAGCCCGGCCTCGCGGTAGCGCCGCAGCCACAGACGCTGCGACTCGGCAAACTCGGCGGCACCCTGGCCGTTGTTCTGGCGACTGAAGGCGTCGGAGGCATAGAAGTACAGCGTTCCCGCCAGGTCCACCTGCGGCGTGGCGCGGGCGCGCTCGAAGCCGGTCTCGTTGAGCCACAGCGCCGTGTAGCGTGTGCCCGCTCGCTTGCGCACGGCGGCAAACAGTTCGGCCGCGTCGGCCATCTGCGGCACGCGCCGCCGGCTGACGAAGGAGGCGACCGGGATCTGGCGCAGGCCCGCATCGGCCAGCGCCTCGACCAGCGCGGCGCGCTCGCCGACGGGGTGAGTGCGCGGCTCGATCTGGAAACCCTCGCGCGGGCCCTCCTCGTGGATTTCCACCTCTTGCGGCAGTGTCGTCATGCGAGCAGCTCCTCGGCTTGCACCTTCACCAGCACGGCACCGCGCTCGACCATGGCGCCGACCACGGCGCCGACCGCCGACGCCACGCCGGCATGCGGCGCGGTGATGCGCATCTCCATCTTCATCGATTCGATCACCATCAGCACCTGCCCGGCAAGCACGCTGTCGCCGTTGCCGACGCGCACGTCCAGCACCTTGCCCGTCAATGGCGCGAGCAGCGCGGCGCCGGCGCCCGCAGCGCTGGAGCGGTCGCGGCCGAGCGCGGGCCGCACACCCACGGTCTCGGTGTAACGGCCGTCGGAGAGCCAGACCGTGTCGCCGGTGCGGCCAGCCCACAACCGCGCCGTGCTGCCGTCGACGCAGACCCGCAGCGCACCCGCAGCCGCATCGGCGCTGATGTCGATGTCGTGCACGGCGTCGCCGGCGGCGACACGAAAACCCGCCGGCCCGCTGCGATTCGTGGCGACCGTGGCACGCACCACGGCGCCATCGGTGTGCAGTTCGAACTGCGGCTGCAACGGCCGGTAGGCCTGCGTCGCGCCCAGGCGCCAGTGGGTGAAAGCAGTCCAGGCGGTGGCCGGGCGCCGGACATCGTCGTCACGTGAACATTGCAGCGTCCACGCCGCGGCGACATGGGCAGCGGCGCTGCGCCACGCCGCAGGCCCCTCGACCGCAGGGCCCGGCATGCCTGCGATGGTGCAGGTGTCCGGTATCGCATCGGTGACTGCGGGCCACCTGAACAGGGTCTCCAGGAAGCCCAGGTTGCTCGCCACGCCGGCAATCCGCGTCGCGGCGAGCGCCTCGCGCAGGCGTCGAAGCGCCTCCTTGCGGTCGGCCCCGCTGACGATGATCTTGGCCAGCATCGGGTCGTAGTGCGACGTGATCACCGCGCCGCGCCGGACACCGCTCTCGACGCGTGCCAACCCCTGCGGCCACTCAAGCATGTGCAGCGTGCCGGTGCTCGGCACGAAGCCGCGTTCGGCATCCTCGGCGTAGACGCGCACCTCGATCGCATGGCCGTCGCAACGCACATCGTCCTGCTGCAGCGCCAGCGGCTCGCCGGCCGCAGCGCGGATCTGCAGTTCGACCAGGTCCAACCCGGTGATGCACTCCGTGACCGGGTGCTCCACCTGCAGCCGCGGGTTGACCTCGAGAAAGTGGAAGTCGTCGCCGACGACGAGGAACTCGACGGTGCCCAGGGCCCGGTAGCGCACATGGCGACCCAGCGCGACGGCAGCGTCGAGCATGGCCTGGCGCAGCG
>JACZKT010000542.1 GCA_014859905.1 Rubrivivax sp. | reverse complement strand
GCCGTACAGGCACAGGCCGGCCTCCAGGCGCAGCGTGTCGCGTGCGCCGAGGCCGGCGGGCTTGACTTCGGGCTGCGCCAGCAGCGCCTCGGCCAGCGCGCTGGCCTGTTCGGCAGGCACCGAGATCTCGAAGCCGTCCTCGCCGGTGTAGCCCGAGCGCGTCACGAAGCAGGGCACGCCCAGGAGTTCGAACAGGCCGCCGCTCATGAACACCAGCGCTTCGACGTTGGCGTTCAGCCTGGCGAGCGCCGTCACCGCCTGCGGGCCCTGCAGCGCCAGCAGCGCACGCTCGGGCATCGCCACCACGGCGACGCGGTGGCCGATGTTGAGCTGCAGGTGGCGCAGGTCGGCGTCCTTGCAGCCGGCGTTGACGACCAGGAACAGGTCGCCGAACCCGGCATCGACGGCCGGCCGCACGACCATCAGGTCGTCCAGCAGGCCGCCGCTGGCGTTGGTGAAGAAGGCATAGCGCTGCCGGCCGGCGGCGAGGTCGATGAGGTCCATCGGCACCAGCGTTTCCAGCGCCGGCGCGGCGTCGGCACCTGCCAGGCGCAGTTGGCCCATGTGCGAGACGTCGAACAGCGCCGCTGCCGCGCGGCAGTGCTTGTGCTCGGCCATCAGGCCGGCGGGGTACTGCACCGGCATGGCGTAGCCGGCAAAGGGCACCATGCGTGCGCCCAGGCGCAGATGAAGGTCGTGCAGCGGGGTCTGGAGGAGCGGGGCCGAGGTCATGGCGAAATCCTTCGCGGGCGTCGTCGTAGGCACCTGATGTTGGCGCACGTGACCCCCGCTGTCCGCTTTACCTGAGAGATTCGATCAGCCCCGTCGGCTGACCTTGCCCCTTCGGTGGCCTGCCTGGCCGCAGGGCCGTGCAAGCTCTCTCCAGTGAGGAAGAAAGTCAGTCCTTTTGCCTGAGCGTTCGAGCGTTTGCCTCTGCGCCTTCGGCGGCTTCGAATCCGAAGCTCTCTCCTGACGAATGCCAGTGTAGCAGTGGGCCCGGGGCGGGCCGCAATGCCTCGCCGCAGGGCATGATGCGTGTCTATCGTCGGGGGGGTGTGCGCCGTGGCTCGGTGCGCTACCGCACTGGTCGGACATTCCCTGCATGGCTGTGGGAATCCCCGATACGCCGGCGCGGCGTGGCCTGTAAGGTACGGGGGTTTCTCGCAGACCATTTCCTCAAGGAGACTTTCAATGCGCATCGTTCGCTGGGTGGCGCTCGTCGCCGCCACCGCTGCCGCCCTGACCAGCACGCTGGCGCTGGCGCAGCAGCAGTTCGTCAACATCCTCACCGGCGGCCAGGCCGGCATCTACTACCCGCTGGGCGTGGCGCTGTCGCAGATCTACAGCAAGGCGATCCCCAATGCCAAGGCCACGGCGCAGGTCACCAAGGCTTCGGCCGAGAACCTCAACCTGCTGCAGGCCGGCCGCGGTGAGCTGGCGCTGACGCTGGGCGACGCGCTGTCCGACGCCTGGCAGGGCAAGGAAGAGGCCGGCTTCAAGACCAAGCTCGACAAGCTGCGCGGCTTGTCGGCGACCTACAGCAACTACATCCAGATCGTCGCCAACGCCGACTCCGGCATCCGCACCCTGGCCGACCTGAAGGGCAAGCGCGTTTCGGTGGGTGCCGCGAAGTCCGGCACCGAGCTCAACGCGCGTGCCGTCTTCAAGGCCGCGGGGCTCAGCTACTCCGACCTGGCCAAGACCGAATACCTGCCGTTCGGCGAGTCGGTCGAACTGATCAAGAACCGCCAGCTCGACGCCACCTTGCAGTCGGCCGGTCTGGGCGTGGCCTCGATCCGTGATCTGGCCACTTCGGTGAAGATCGTGGTCGTCGCGGTGCCGGCCGACGTGGTGGCCAAGATCGGCGACCCCGCCTACCAGGCAGCCTTCATCCCGGCCGGCACCTACGAAGGTCAGACGGCCGACGTGGCCACCGCGGTGATCCCCAACTTCCTGGTCACGCACAGCGGTGTCTCCGACGAGCTGGCCTACCAGATGACCAAGGCGCTGTACGACAACATCGACACCATGTACGCCGCGCACAACGCGGCCAAGGCCATCAAGCGCGAAAACGCCGCCAAGGGCATGCCGGTGCCGCTGCACCCGGGCGCCGCGCGCTATTACCGCGAGGTGGGCGTGATCAAGTAAAGCCGGCCGTGTGTTTCTTCGGCGACGTGATCTGCCGTCGCCCCCTCACCCCAACCCTCTTCCTCGTTGCCGGGGGAGAGGGGGCTCTTCACCCTCTCCCGCGCGCGGGAGACGGCCGGGGTGAGGGCGCATCGATGAGACGCCGATGACCGCAGCCACCAGTCTCGACCCGGCCGCCGCCGCTACAGAAGCGGCACACAAGCCGCTGACACGCGCCGTGTTCGCGGTGGCCATCGCGTTTTCCAGCTTCCAGATCGTCACCGCGGCCTTCAGCCCCATCTCCAGCCAGGTGGTGCGGGCGATCCACGTCGGCTTCGTGCTGCTGATGGTCTTTGCGCTGTACCCCCCCCGCTGGGGCGAACGGCGTTTCACGGCGCTGGCCTGGGTGCTGGGCATCGTGGGCCTGGTCTTCAGCTTCTACCACTGGGTCTATGAAGCCGACCTGACGCTGCGCGCGGGCGACATGACGCAGGCCGACATGGTCATCGGCCTCGTCACGCTGGCGCTGGTGTTCGAGGCCGCGCGCCGGGTCATGGGCTGGGCCTTGCCGGCGATCTGCCTCGGCTTCCTGGCCTATGCGCTGTTCGGCGAGTACCTGCCCGGCGCGCTGGCGCACCGCGGCTACGGCTTCGACCAGGTCATCGGCACGCTGACCTTCGGCACCGAAGGCATCTACGGCGTGCCCGCCTACGTCTCGTCGACCTACATCTTTCTCTTCATCCTGTTCGGCGCCTTCCTCGAGCAGGCCGGCATGATCGGCCTGTTCAACGACTTCGCGATGGGCACCGTGGGCCACACCCGCGGCGGGCCGGCCAAGGTCAGCGTGGTGACCTCGGGGCTGATGGGCACCATCAACGGCTCCGGCGTCGCCAACGTGGTGACCACCGGGCAGTTCACGATCCCGCTCATGAAGCGCTTCGGCTATTCGAGCGCCTTCGCCGGTGGCGTCGAGGCCACCGCCAGCATGGGCGGGCAGATCATGCCGCCGGTGATGGGGGCGGTGGCCTTCATCATGGCCGAGACGATCAACGTGCCCTACATCGAGATCTGCAAGGCCGCCATCATCCCGGCGCTGCTGTATTTCTGCACCGCGTTCTGGATGGTGCACCTGGAAGCCGGGCGCAAGGGCCTGGTCGGCCTGGCCAAGGAGGATTGCCCCAACCCGTGGACGGCCGTGCGACTGCGCTGGTACCTGCTGCTGCCGCTGGTGGGCCTGGTGGCGCTGCTGTTCTCGGGTTACACGCCGCTGTTCAGCGGCACCATCGGACTGGCACTCACGGTGGTGCTGATCTTCGGCGCCGCGCTGCTCAGCGGTGTGGCCAGCATGCCGCTGCGTGTGCTGTTCTGGGTGCTGCTGGGTTTTGCCTGCGCCGGCTTCCTGCAGTTCGGCGTCATGACCTTCTTCGTCGTCACCGCCGTGCTGGTGGCGCTGATGCATCTGCGCCGCACCGGCGGCGACGCCATGCGGCTGGCCGTGCGCGCGCTGGCCGAAGGCGCGCGCCACGCGCTGCCGGTGGCCATCGCCTGCGCGTTGGTGGGCGTGATCATCGGCGTCATCAACCTCACCGGCGTGGCGGCTGCATTCGGCGGCCAGATCATCGCCATCGGCGAGAAGAGCCTGTTCCTGGCGCTGCTGCTGACCATGGTCACCTGCCTGGTGCTGGGCATGGGCATCCCGACCATCCCCAACTACATCATCACCAGTTCGCTGGCGGCACCGGTGCTGCTGCAACTGGGCGTGCCGCTGGTCGTGTCACACATGTTCGTCTTCTACTTCGGCATCATGGCCGACCTCACGCCGCCGGTGGCGCTGGCGGCCTTTGCCGCGTCGCCGATCGCCCGCGAGACGGGGCTGAAGATCAGCATGCAGGCGCTGCGCGTGGCGATCGCCGGTTTCATCGTGCCCTACATGGCGGTTTACTCGCCGGCGCTGATGCTGCAGGGCGACAGCTGGCTGGCCACGATCTATGTCGTGGGCAAGGCGTTGGTGGCGATCGGGCTCTGGGGCTGCGGCGCCATCGGCTTCGGCGTGGCACGGTTGAACTGGGCCGAGCGCGTGTGGGCCGTCGTCGCGGCATCGTTCCTCGTCGCGGCCATGCCGTGGACCGACGAGGTGGGGCTGGCTGCCGCCGCCGCCTTCGTCGCCTGGCACCTCTGGCGCCGCCGCCTGC